>NZ_JBMDJC010000019.1:0-107515 GCF_057808995.1 Acidovorax sp. FG60 | reverse complement strand
GCCAGTGCTAGCTTTTCGTACCGTCACTTATTGCACTGAAAACGAGGAGACCCCTTGTTGGCCACCTAAACCCCCGCCCCCTCGGTCATTGACCAGGGGGCTTTTTCAATTGCGGGAGGTTATCAGCGGCGCCGTGGCATTCAAGAGGGTATTCGGTCAAGGCAGACGCCCTCAGACCGTTTTTGTAACCGGCATATGCCTTGCGCTTGCCACAACACTCCTGGAGATTCACTATGCAACTCGCTTCTCGTTTCGCTTCCCGTTCCCCCGTCCTGCGTTCTCCAGTGCCGCTGAGCGATGACCAGATCCGCTTGGTGGCCCCTTCGATCTTCGCTGAAGAAGCCCATGACAGCCGGTCGAATCGCTACAGCTACATCCCCACTTCCGTGGTGCTCAACAAACTGCGAGGGGAGGGCTTTCAACCTTTCATGGTCACCCAGACGCGCGTGCGCCGAGAGGACCGCCGTGAGTTCACGAAGCACATGATCCGACTGCGCCACGCAAGCCAGATTACCGGCAGTGAGGCCAACGAGATCATTGTTTTGAACGCACACGATGGCTCGAGCAGCTACCAAATGCTCGCGGGTATGTTCAGATTTGTTTGCTCGAATGGCCTGGTATGCGGCGAGACCGTTGCCGACGTACGGGTCCCGCACAAAGGCGACGTTGCCTCACAGGTCATCGAAGGCGCCTACGAGGTTCTGCAGGGCTTCGATCGCGTTGCACAGTCTCGCGACTCGATGCGCGCCATCACCTTGGATACGCACGAGGCGGAAGTCTTTGCCCGGTCCGCACTGGCGCTCAAGTACGACACCGAGGTCAAGCCCGCTCCGATCACCGAGGCGCAGCTCCTGCAACCGCGGCGAAATGCAGATGCAAAGCCCGACCTCTGGTCGGTGATGAACGTCTGTCAGGAGAACGTGAGCAAGGGAGGGTTGCGCGGCCGCACCGCCACCGGCCAGCGCCGACAGACGCGCGGGATCCAGGGCATCGACCAGGACATCAAGCTCAACCGCGCTCTGTGGCTCCTCGCCGACGGCATGGCCAAGCTCAAGGCGTAGTCGCCATGCGATTCTCTCGATAGCGTCCTGGCCCTCAGGTCCTGCCAGCTGCAGATCCAATTGGACTAGCACTACCCAACCCCCGGCCTAAACAGCTGGGGGTTTCTTTTTTTGCGCGGCGCCCGGTTACTTCGTTCCTTCAAGCAAACAACCAAGTACCCGCTGGGCATGCGCACCGCTTGCCTGGCCCTATCAACCACAACCTGGAGATCAAATGATCGAAACATTCAGCATGCAAGACCTGCCTGCAACCTGCGTCCTCTATGACAAGCTGGCGGTCGGCACCTCGCTGCGTATCGACGACAACGCGATAGGCTGGGATGACGACTTTGAGGCCCTCGTGGGAACCAATGCCTACGGCCAAGACTATGTCTGGGGGGCGCTGACTCTCGAAAACGTCGAGCAGTGGCGGCAGCGCCTTGTCGATTCCGGCAACTTTGGTTTTTGCCCTGACCGCGAGGAGGAGCACCTGGACGTCCTCGCGCTGCAGTTGCATTTGAGTAACCTAAACGTTACCATCCCAAATGGCTGCGCGGCTTGAGGAGTACGTGCGCGAGGACGGCACCAATCCCTACAAGGAGTGGTTCGACAGCTTGGACCTCCAAGCGGCGACCAAGGTGACGATCGCAAAGGCGCGCCTGGAACTCGGGAACACTTCCAACGTGGAGTGGTTCCGCGGCATCGGCGAGTACAAGATCAATTGGGGCCCAGGCTACCGAATCTATCTTGCGAACGACGGTGAATCTCTCGTGGTGCTTTTTGGAGGCAGCTCAAAGAAGAACCAACAGCGCGCAATTGACCAGGCGGTAGCGCTGCATGAGGAATACAAGGCCAGGAAGAAGGCCCAGACCCCAACGAAGAAAGGTGGACCGCGATGAGTCTCACGCGAGATTTCAAGCTGACGGTAGTAGAGCGCGTTCGACGCGAGCCGGAGTTTGCACGAGCGCTCTTGGATGAGGCGGCAACGCTTTTTCTTAACGGTGAAACCGATACAGCACGGCTGGTCCTTCGGGATCTGGTCAATGCCACAGTAGGTTTCGAGCAACTTGCTACAGTGACCAAAAAGCCCAGCAAGAGCCTGCATCGGATGCTATCCCCCCGGGGAAATCCGAGCATGGATAATCTTGCTGCAATTTTTGGCGCGGTACGAATCGGACTGAAGGTGGACTTCGACGTGCGTGTTGTCGAGGCTGCCTGATTGGAGGGCCCAAAATATATCCCTCATGGCATTGCCATGGGGGGTTCTTATATTCAAACTGCTGGCTCATTCATTCGGCCAGCGCAAAATGGACTCCTCAAAAATGAAACAAGCCCAAGATAGCACACCAGTACTTGTCACCCTTCGCTCCGCAATTGCACTGCGGCAAAATGCTATCGAGATTTCCTACAAGCTGTCTGCAATGTGTCTGCTCGGCGGAATCATGATCGGGGCCTTCCTCATAATGATCCTGATACCTGAGCTTGGCTCGATGAAGAACGGGCTTCAACCAGTTCATCTCGTAGCACTTGTGCCAGGAATCGTCGCGGTGGGAATTGGGCTGACGCCCGGAAAGAAGCCGCAACGAATCCCCTCGCTTACACACCAAGAGATCGAAAGCATGAAAACCACGATGGGACTTTCTGCCGAACTGGTGGAGCGTACCAAGGCTCAAGTTCTTGTCGTTCGCGACCACCCGGCAAAATAGAACCCTTATTGAATCCCCCCAGACGGGCACGGTCCCCTCTGGGGATGGTGTCTGTCCACCTGGAAAAGGCACAACCCGTGGCAGCATTTCCTCGAAGGGATGGTATATCCGCTCTCTTCTGATGCCGAAACAAATCCCCCAATAGCCTGCAACTTCAAGGTAGGCGACAAGGTAAATTTCACCAACGACTATGGTGTGGTTTTTCGAAATGAAACTGTGACAGGTTTCTCACCAACAATCGAAGGCGGTAGGTTCGTTTATCTTGACTGGGCTTCTTGGTGGTTCCCGGCGAAGCCCGAGCAACTCAAGATGTCTTGCGAATAATGAACTCCGCAGATTTCCAAGTACTTTGGATAGTAAAACTATGGGACGGATTTTCCAACCAAGAGTTTCAGCGGCGAGGCTCCTATGAGCAGCTTGCAAACTCTATTGCGGGGTATCCCCCTGCATACATTTGGTCAATCTCAGGTGAACCGGTTCGTTCCTTAGACTGCAAAGAACCAAGATAGGCCGATGGCCTGAAGCGCGAATAGTGCGCTCAATTGAAAAGCCCATCCAATCCATGGATGGGCTTTTTTCTGCCTATACCTCTTCGGAGTGATCGCCAATACCCACCGAGAAGCCATTCATATTTATCCTCTGCTGTATGACGGCGAAATTTGACTCATTAACTCATTAAAATCACTCTCCGAAACAGAATGAAGCGGCTCAAATTTCCCTGCTTTACCATCGAAGATGTACTGGGAACAACGGCAATCGTCAGCTTGCTCTTCACAGTTTCGGCAGGGAGATGAGCAAATCTCGACCATTCGGTCGATAGCCTGGGACGGGTCACCGGAATCATATGAAGATGAATAGCCGCTGCTTGAGGTGGGCTTTTTGCCCATTGCGAACTCCAGTACATCGTCTGCGTCTTCGAAATTCCAATTTGACAGGGATTTTAGCCCTGGAAGAAGTACCGCACGGCAATAGTCGAACCTGTATTTTTCTAGATGACAAAATACACGCCCCTCGTGCTCGACCAGGCTTTTGAAGGAAATTTGCCCATAGCGGTCACCGAGGTCGACGTATCGATCTGGTTTGATTCGGATATGTTTCAGCGCATTGTTGACGGCATCTATCAGTTCCATTTTGCGGTTAGAAATATATGCGCCATCTACTGCAAACATTTCGTCAAAAGACTGAATCAAATCCGCGCGGCGTTCGTTGATTCCTGCCGCAGACCGAATGGCTTTTAGATAGTCAACACTATGCGCCAGTATGAGATTTGCACCAAATGCCTGATGGAGTGATACTCTGTTCTTTCTAACGGTTGTTTCGATTTCTAGTTTTGCCGGCTCAAGAATAAAATTGATGTAGTGCATATAGTCTTCGCAGGCTTCTTTGACTTCTTCGCTCATAGCTGGAAGCTTGATCTCTACCGGATGCTCTTTCGGTGCGGAAACATTGATAATTGCCATGTTTTCTATATTATTGGGATCCGCATATTTGCAGAAAGGTTTGCCGGCCAACTGTTGCCAAATCTGCGGCAAACATTTAGATTCAGGGGATAGAACGGTGCTGCTGCTATGGGAGCTAAGACCTGGTGGGCGACGCCGTAGTATTTTTTGCTTTGACGTACAGCACCCTTTGCGTCTGACCCGGCGAAGTTCGTTCTTCTGTCTCAAAAATATCTGACTTGGAGCGCACCAGATCCGATAGCTTTTTAAAGCCGTATAGCCGCGAGTCGAACTCGGGCTGCAGTTTGGTCAGATAGCCACCAAACGTACCAAGATGAGCCCAACCAGAGTCGTCGCTGGAAAGCTCCAGCGCTTCCAAGACAAACTGTTTTGGAAATTCGGGCACTGCGAGTGGCACCGGCGGTTCCACTTTCACGGCTGCATCAGCCTGCGCAGGCTTTGCACCAGGAGCCGTAGCGGTGTTGCTAGCAGTCGGCCTTAACACCTCGGTGAAAATGAATTTGTGGCATGCGTTCCTGAATGCCTCGGGCGTTTTGTGTTCACCAAAACCGATGACCGTGACGCCTTCTTCTCTAATGCGGGTTGCGAGACCTGTGAAGTCGCTATCGCTTGAGACCAGGCAAAACCCATCGAACTTGCGGGTATAGAGCAAGTCCATGGCGTCAATGATGAGCGTGCTATCCGTTGCATTCTTCCCGGTGGTGTACGCGAACTGCTGAACCGGCTTGATGGCATGGCGTTGCAGCACCTTTTTCCAGGATGCGCTCGTCGGGGCAGTGAAGTCGCCGTAGATCCGCTTCACGGTAGCTTCACCGAAGCGCGCGACTTCCGCGAGCAGGCCGTCAATAACGGCCGCCTGTGCGTTGTCGGCATCGATCAAAACCGCGAGCCGCATTGTCGGCTCGTCGGCGCCTTGCTTAGTTGAGACCCGTGGTGCTGTCATTGAACGTGTGGGGTTGAGTTGTGCGATGCCCGATTCTCGTCCGAACTGGCCGGGGGAGGGCCGTGTGCAGCTGGTGCACTGGCGTGAGCGCATGGAGATAGAGAATCTGACCGCACTGTAGGTGTATTGGTGCTGCTTGCGGCCGAAATTCAAGCCGGGCGGCGCTGTCTTGCTACGAAATTAGCGCTACCGCGCAGTCCAAACCAGGGTGCACTTTCTACTTTGCATAGGCGGGCATATACTGGATATTCATACAGCTTTTTTGCCAATGACCGCCCCCGTCTCCCGTCCATGCCAGCTCCCATCCCTTCTGCTTCCGGCGCCTTTGATCCTGGCAGCCTGCCACGTCATGTGGCCGAGGCTGTCTGGCGCGGCGCGGAACTGGGCGATTCCGTGTCGCGCACTGTCTCGTCGGGCTTTGCCGAACTGGACATTGAGCTTCCTGGCGGTGGCTGGCCAACCCACAGCCTGACCGAGCTGCTCATGCCCCAGGCGGCCCTCTGCGAGTGGCGCCTCCTCAGTAGGTCCATTCCCTCGCTCATGTCCTCTGGCGGCCGGATCTACTTGATCGCCCCGCCCAAGCAGCCGCATGCCGCAGGTCTGGAGCAGTTGGGCCTGAACGCGGATCAGGTGGTGTGGATCCATGCGTCGACCCCCGTGGACCGACTCTGGGTGACGGAGCAGATCGTCAAGTCCGATCCCGCCGGGGCGGTGCTGTCCTGGCTGCCTCAGGCACGGCCAGAGCAGATCCGCCGGCTGCAGGTCCACGCCCAGTCCTGCGATGCGCCCGTGTTCCTGTTCCGCCCTGTGACAGCATTGACCGATAGCTCTCCAGCGCCGCTGCGTGTCGCCGTGGCCCTGGCCAACGGCTGGAAGCTGGAGGTCCGCATTCCGAAGCGCAGGGGCGCGTCGTTGGATGAGGCCTTGTACCTGGCAGCGATGCCAGGCAATCTGGAGTCGGTGATTCCGCCCCGGCTCAAGACCGTGCCGGCCCCCGCCGCCGCACTCTCCCGTGAGGAGGCCTCCAATGCGTGGGCATTGGGCCGCGTTGCTCCCCATCCCTCTGCCGACCAGCCCGTCTCCCATTGATGCGACTTCCCTCGGAATCTGGGCCCTGCAGTTCACCCCTCGGGTGGCTCTGGTGGAAGATTCCGTAGTCGCAGAGGTGTCGGGAAGCGCGCGCCTGTTTGGAGGCATGGAGACATTGCACTCCCTCATCGAGGGCGGTGCTGCGGAGCTGGGTGCCCGCATTGCCTGGGCCCCCACAGGCACGTCAGCGCTCGCCTTGGCTCGCCACGCACCTGGGGAGGCCGCTTTCGACGGTTTTCGCGCTCCATTGGCCAAGATCCTGGACCCCTTGCCGCTGCAAGCAATCTCGGCAGTGGGCAAGCACCAGCCCACTCTGGCCCGCGTGGGCTGCCGCTCGCTCGGCGACGTGCGCAATCTCCCGCGTGGGGGCCTGAGCCGTCGCTTTGACAAGGACCTGCTAGCCGCCCTCGACCAGGCGTACGCACTTCGGCCGGAGGTCTACGAATGGATCAGCTTGCCCGAGACGTTCCATGCAAGGCTAGAGCTGACGTCGCGGGTAGAGACTGCGCCAGCCCTGCTGTTCGGCGCCCGGCGCCTGCTCGTGCAGATGGCGGGATGGCTGGCCGCGCGTCGCATGGGGGCCACAGCCTTTACGTTCAGGTGGTGCCACGACGTCATGCGCGCCAAGGACGCCGGCGCCGGTGGCGAGCTGACCGTTCGCACTGGCCAGCCCACACAGAACGTTGAGCACTTCGCGCGGCTGCTGGCCGAGCACTTGGCCAAGGTCCAGCTTGCGGCCCCGGCCGGAGACATTGAGCTACTCGCTCCTGAGGTCTTGCCGATCATCGAAGAGAGCCGATCCCTCATCCCTGAGACCTTGCGCAAAGGCGCCAATACAGATCTCGCCTTGGAGCGAATCCAGGCACGCTTGGGGAATACCTGCGTTCGCCGCCCGGCCTTGTCTGCAGACCATCGGCTGGAGTGGATGCAGAGTTGGGAGTGCAATGCCCAACGCAAGTCGTCGCAACCCCCCTACGAACTGCCCTTGCCCAGCTGGGTCCTCGATGAGCCACTGCGTCTCATCGAGCGCGACAACCGCCCGTACTACCAAGGGCCCCTGCAGTTGCTCCTGGGTCCTGACCGCATCGAAGGCGGTTGGTGGCAACTGAGTGGCGAAGGCGCCGATGCGCGACCCCTCAACGTGCAGCGCGACTACTGGCTTGCTCTGAGCGCGCACGCCGGCGTGCTCTGGGTGTTCCAGCAGCGCCTGGCGCGAGACCAGACCGCCTGGTTCCTGCACGGGCACTTTGCGTGAACCTGGCATGCTGATCCGTCCTTCCCGGTCGCTGCCGGACTATGTTGAACTGAGGTGCGTGTCGAACTTCACGTTCCTACGGGGAGCGAGCGCACCCGACGAGCTGGTGGAGCGTGCCCAGGAACTCGGCTATCAGGGCCTGGCAATCACAGACGAATGTTCCATGGCGGGTGTCGTGCGCGCGCACGTGGCTGCCAAAGCGGCGGGCCTGCCGCTGCTGCTGGGATCGCAACTCCAGATCCAGCCGCGTGACGAGACTGAGGCCCGGTTCACTGTGGTGGTTCTCGCCCAGAACCTGAACGGATACGGCAACCTATGCGCTTTCATCACCAAGCTTCGGCGCTCCTCAGAGAAAGGCACCTACCACCTCACTCTTGACCACATCAGCGGTACGGAGCTGGAAGACTGCGTGGTCCTGCTTTGCCCCGACCGCAAGGCCTCGGAGGCGCAGTTGGAAGCGGCCGGGCTCTGGACCCTAAATCAATTCACTGGGCGCTGCTGGATCGGCGTGGAGCAGCTGCGCCGCCTCGACGACGAACTGTGGCTCCACCGCATGCGGCAGCTGTCCGAACTCACCGCGCTCCCGCTGGTCGCGGTAGGTGATGTCCACATGCATGTTCGCTCCCGAAAGCCGCTGCAAGATGTGCTCACGGCCACACGCATTGGCAAGCCGCTCTCCGAGTGTGGGTTCGCACTGCAGCGCAGCGCGGAGCAGCATCTGCGCACCCGGCTACGCCTCGCGCAGACCTTCCCGGCCGAGCTGCTGGCCGAGACGCTGCAGGTGGCGGCGCGGTGCACCTTCAATCTGGACGAACTGAAGTACCAGTACCCCGACGAGGTGGTGCCAGCGGGGCACACTGCTGCGACGTACCTGCGACAGGCGACATACGAGGGTGCGGGCCGCCGCTGGCCGGCGGGCATTCCGGGAAGAGTCCAAGGACAAATCGAGCACGAGCTGTCTCTGATCTGTGAACTGCGCTACGAGCACTACTTCCTCACCGTTTACGACATCGTGGCCTTCGCCCGCTCGCGCAACATCTTGTGCCAAGGGCGCGGCTCGGCGGCGAACAGCGTGGTTTGCTACTGCCTTGGCGTCACCGAGGTGGATCCAGTGCGCATGTCCGTGCTCTTCGAGCGCTTCATCAGCAAGGAGCGCAATGAACCACCAGACATTGACATTGACTTTGAACATCAGCGCCGCGAAGAGGTGATCCAGTACCTGTACCAGCGGTACGGGCGGGACCGGGCAGCGCTCACCGCCGCAGTCATCAGCTACCGGCCGAAGTCAGCGATCCGGGATGTCGGCAAAGCGCTTGGGTTCGATCTGGCCACGGTGGACGCCATCGCCAAGGGCCAGAAGTGGTTCGACGGGGCGGACGTCAGGCTGGAACGCTTTGATGAACTCGGCATGTCCGTGGATGACCTCGCAGTGCGCCAACTGATCACGCTCACCAGCCAGCTCATCGGGTTCCCGCGGCACCTGTCGCAACACACAGGCGGTTTTGTGCTCACGCGGGATTTGCTGTGCCGCATGGTGCCGGTGGAGAACGCATCGATGGCGGACCGCACCGTGATCGAATGGGATAAAGACGACCTCGATGCGGCAGGCCTGCTCAAGGTGGACGTGCTGGCCCTGGGCATGTTGTCCGCGATTCGAAGGGCCCTGGACATGGTCGGCCTTCGCCGTGGCCATCAATTCAGCATGCAGGACATTCCTCCCGAGGATCGCCAGACGTACCAGATGATCTCGATGGCTGACACCGTGGGCGTCTTTCAGATCGAGTCGCGCGCGCAGATGTCGATGCTCCCGAGGTTGCGGCCCAAATGCTTCTATGACCTGGTGATCGAGGTGGCACTAGTCAGGCCCGGGCCCATCCAGGGCGGCATGGTGCACCCCTATCTGCGTAGACGGCAAGGCCATGAACGTGTGTCGTATCCCAGCAAGGAGCTTGAAGTCGCGCTCGGCCGCACCCTGGGTGTCCCTATCTTTCAGGAACAGGTCATGCAGATATCGATGGTTGCAGCAGGCTTCACCGCTGGCGAGGCGGACGGGCTTCGGCGCGCAATGGCAGCCTGGAAAAGGAAGGGCGGTCTTGAAAAATACTATGACAAGATCGTGCAGGGCATGTTGGCCCGAGGGTACGAGAAGAGCTTTGCGGAATCGACCTTCCAGCAGATCCGAGGGTTCTCGGAATACGGGTTTCCTGAGAGCCATGCGGCCAGCTTCGCGCTGCTGGTCTATGCCTCAAGCTGGATCAAGCGACACGAACCAGCCGCATTCCTCGCTTCGCTACTGAACAGCCAGCCCATGGGTTTCTACACCCCTAGCCAGCTGGTGCAGGACGCCAGGCGGCATGGGGTAGAGGTGAGGGCGGTGGACGTGATGTACAGCGACGTCGAGTCCACCTTGGAAGACCTGCCAAGTACACCAGCTGTACGGTTGGGACTGCACATGATCCGCGGCCTGCAGGCGGGCAGCGCGGCTCGCATCATGGCGGCACGGCGCAATGCCCCTTTCGACAATGCAGAAGAGCTGGCGCGTCGGGCACAGCTGGAGCACCATGAGATGGAGTTGCTAGCGGCCGCCGGCGCGCTGGCCACTCTGTCGGGTCACCGGCGTCAGCAAGTCTGGGATGCGGCCGCGCTGCATGCACCACCTGAGTTGCTCCAAGAGGCGCCCGTGGAAGAAGAGTTTTTAGAACTGCCTGCAGCGCCTGAGGGCGAGGATGTGGTGTGGGACTATGCCTCGCTTGGCCTGACCTTGCGCAGCCATCCCATGGCGCTTCTGCGCAAGAGGCTTGAAAAGTACAAGCTCAAGACGTCGGAGGACTTGCGCAGGATACCCAACGGCCGCAGCGTTCGCACTGCCGGTATCGTCACGCTTCGCCAGCAGCCAGAGACGGCCAATGGCACAGTGTTTCTCTCCCTGGAAGATGAGCATGGAACTACCCAGGTGATCGTGTGGCGGGATGTGAGAGACGCGCAGCGCCAGGTGCTATTGGGCTCACGCCTGCTCGCGGTAAAGGGACGATGGCAGCGCCAGGGCATGGTGTGCAACCTCATTGCCGATCGTCTGGCCGATCTATCGCCATTGCTCGGCCGGCTGGCCACCGAGAGCCGCGACTTCCGCTAGCTTGAAGGTCGATGGGCGTTATTTGTCGTGATGCGGCAATACGTCCAGTAGGCTCCGCAAGCCACGGATCAATTGAACTATGAAACATCAAAATTCTAGTTTCGACTGACCGAGTGCTGATCTCGCTCATCAACTGAGCTCACCGACTTTCTAACCCTTGCGGGCATTTGACACCGCAAGGTGTCGGCGCCCGTTTCCACACGGAGATCTTCAATGACAACAACTACCACTTCCATCTCTTCCCTCGTCTCGACCGAAGAGCTGCGAGAAGCCCATGCCACCCTTTCAGGGTTCATCGAGCATCTCGACGCCCGAGACCAAGACATTCTTGCCCGCTGCTTCGCAGCTCGCCAGAAACTCATAGAACCCTGTATGGGCGATTTCGTGCTCTTCCCAACCGGTGAGCTCGAACGGTTCAGCAACAACTGGGGCGACAGACTGCAGACCTCACCCAGTGGCGGCTTCTATCTCGACCGGTCAGGCCATGGCAGCTTGAGCTGCGGGGCACTCAATCCATCGACGCCGAAAGACCAGCTCAAGCGAATCGATGCGAGCCTGCCCGGGGACTTCTGGTTCTTCCACCACGACATTGCAGGCGCGGGCCGAGGCGTTTACTTCCAGATTCCTTGCCGAGTATTCATCACCACCGCGCAATACACAGGGTTCCTCGGACGAACCTTGGCTTGCCCCAGCCTCCTGGCCTTGACGGAGGAACTGAGAAGATCCGTGGCCACCACCTCCCCGCCCGAGGCTTGAGGGGGAAAACATGATCATGACACGCGCTGAATACCAACAAAGCACGCAGGCTGTGCCGTGAAAATGTCGAATTACATCGTCCATCGCTGCCACCGACATGGAGGCTGATAGACCTTCCGAGCAATTCGCTTGCGTTGGAATACGACTATCACAACTGCTCGGTGGGCTACTTCGGTCCATCCGGCACCGTGATAGCGGACTTCGGCGCCGGCAAGCAGTTCCTACAGCTTCCGAAAGCGTACAGCTCGATTTCCCCTCTCGTCGAGCACAAACTCTTCTGAGTCAAGCGGCCAGAGGAATCAAACCCCAAAACGGGCACAGGCGCCCGATGGGCCGGTGTCCGCCACCTTGATAAGGAAGCGAAAATGATGAACAAGTCTGAACTGTCAAACTTGAAGACCACAGCCAATTCATCCCTTGTGGATGGCGAGGTGCTTGGTCGCGATGCGGATGGCAAGCTGATTCAGTGGAACGTAAAAGCAGGTGAGCCATACAACTCTGGAGAGACGCTTGATGAATTTGGGAAATACAATTTGTCTGAGACTGAAATTCAGCGAGTAACTCAAGAAGCGGCGAAAATGCATGATGCGTTCAACTACCAATTGCTGGCGCGTCTCAAGCAAGATTGCGACTACTATTTGGGCCATGGCAATCGACACAAGAAACGCCTTTGGTCCGGCGATGAGGTCGAACAAATCGCCAAAATGAAAGAACTGTTTGCTAGCTTCCGTGAAAAGCCCCAGTGGATTTCACTCGAAGACATTGAACGGTATGAGGCGCTGATGGTTGTCGAGCAACCATTGGTTTGATCCTCAAAAAACTAAAGCCCACGCTTCACCCTTTCAGGATGAACGTGGGCTTTTGCATTGGCGCCGTCGATTCCAAGATTCCTCGATGTCGAGGCTCCATGCGGCCTGGGCACCGGAAATAGCCGCCCCTAACCAGCTCATTGCCAACTAGGAGGCAGCAGTATCCGAGGCGCCTTCGAGGTGTCCCACATCCAGTCTTCAACCGGCGTTCTGTGGCCTGCTCACCACAGGGTTTTCGCTGAGAGAAGCTGTGTTTCGTGGTGCGAAAGAACCCCTTGATATTGCCCAAGTCCCGCCCCAGACTGTTCAAGTTCTGACAGAAAGGCATGTGATGGGGAACATGGAAAAATCGCTGGTGGACAGGTGCCTAAAACGCGCGATCGATTGCAATGGCACGCCTTACACAGAGTACCGCCTGGTAGAGCGGTGCACACTGGACATTTCCTACGATGGTCCAGAAGCTCGCTCGTCAGTTCGAATGAAGGGCGTGCGAGGGTATGGGGTTAAAAGGACTCGGCGGCTCTTGCCCTCGGGGCCGCTGGGCGAAATCCAATATACCTCCCCAGGGATGCTCCACATCGACTTCCCCTCGGTTCCGTTATTGGCCGCATTGCGTGGCCACTCGGCCGTCCACAATGCGCTGGCAGGCTACTACACGGACTCATCGGGGGCTCGGTACCCCCAGCAGATGACGGTGGAGTTGGGTGTCCAGTTTTCGCATGAGCACATCGACGTGGAAATCGACTTGGATGTTGTTGAAGCGCTCATCCAGAACAATCCACAAGCCCCCTTTGGTAACTCGCGCTCGGTCATTTTTGAAATGCTGGATGTCGCGCATGAGGCCCGGAAACGGCGATGGAAAACCGTGGATGTGTCCAAGTGGCGTTCGGCTGGCTTGACATGGCCTTTGGTTCGCATGGAACGAGCGCGTCCTGCATCCCCACCACGTCCCATGGGGACTACCTACCGGTTGTCCGAGCGGCACGCAAAGCTGCTGCGCTTGTTCGACCTGGCCGACGAGACGGGTAGGGTGACCATCGAGCAAGCCGCACATGCCGCTGGGGCGGGACGCTCAATGTGTGCCCCAATGGACTCGACACCTTCGTAGACGGCCTTTCGAGCACAAACCTCATGGTATGGCCTTCCGACTTTCCTTGATGTGGCACCATCACTTGCGCTGCCGATATGCAGTCATGCGCCCAACCGATACACTCTATGTAATTCGTCAACTACGAACAATTGCAAGAGTGGCAAAACCTCCTGTCATCGAAGACAAGCAGATCGAGCACCTGCTCAAGGCGACGGCTGCATGCAGCCGTGTTCCGCTACGCGATACCGCATTGATCCTGACCCTCTACGGGACAGCCATGTCTGTCACGGAGCTGGCCACCATCACCGTTAGCGATTACCTAGGCGCCAAGGGCAACGTGCGCGTCACCAGCGCTGTGCGCGTCGATGTTGCGCACAACGGCGAAGAGCGCCCCCTTTTCTGGTCGAACAAGCGCGTCGTGGCTGCGTTGGATGCCTACGTCGCGTGGCGGCTGGAGCACAAGCACGGCACCACGGTCAAGAAGGGTGCCTACCGTGGTCTCGATCCCGAAAGTGCCCTGTTCCTGACGGAGGATGGTGGTGCCTATGCTCTGACCAAGCGGTTGCTTCCCTCGGGCGTGTGGAGCTATTCCTGCAACACGCTGGGGGCCTACATCTCACGCCTGCATGCTAACGCCGGAATTGAGGGTGGCAGCGCCCAGTCTGCTCGACGTACCTTCGCGGTAAAGCAGCATCGCCAAGGCCGTGACCTGGTGCACATCGCCGCGATCTTGGGGCACAAGAGCGTGAGCACCACAAAGCGGCTTGTGGA
This sequence comes from Acidovorax sp. FG60, assembly GCF_057808995.1. Classification (NCBI taxonomy): domain Bacteria; kingdom Pseudomonadati; phylum Pseudomonadota; class Betaproteobacteria; order Burkholderiales; family Comamonadaceae; genus Acidovorax; species Acidovorax sp. FG60. The sequence goes on along the minus strand of NZ_JBMDJC010000019.1, from coordinate 93,463 downwards.
GGGAGATCCCGTGCGCTTGGCGGACATCGTTGCGAGGGCTGTGTGAGCACTCAGCAGCAACTTCTGCGAGATGCAGCAGCCTTACTCGGCAAGACGCAACGCGAACTGGCAAGTCAGATGGAAGTGCCGTGGTCTACCTTTGAGAAATGGCTTGCGCCTGAAGGATCAAAGAGCTTTCGAGAGATGCCAGCCATGGCGTGGCGCTTCGTAAACATCATCGTTGAGAACCATGTGCTCCGGCAACGCCTACAGGTCTTGCAATACCCCCCATTGGGGGGTAAACTTCGCATAATCGAAAAATCGAAACTGAGCACAATGAGTACAAGAAAACCAAATCTGACAGAACGCGATCACAAGAACATGGACGCCTTTTTGGGGCATGTGTTGGACGACTACAAGGCTGGCGAAATCACAAAGGATGAGGCCATTGGTGCACTCGCTCATGTGATGGCGGCACTGGATAAAGGCAACACGGGCGAGGCTGTGAATTGGTTCGAGCAAGGGCGCAAGTTCATCCGTTCGACCCGCTAACGCGAGGAAGTAATAACCATGCCAAGCGGACAAGTTTTGACCAAAAAAGAAGAGGCTTACTTGAACGAACTGGCGGCTGATATTGCTGCGAATGGCGGTTTGGCTGGCATGACCATCGAGGAGGCGCTGGAGGCTGCACATACCCGTAGGCAGGCATTCGCACTAGAGATGGCTGCTTGCGCTACCAAACGCGCTCAAATGGCCCGCAAAGCCCTACAGGCAACGGTTTGGCATGGTGCCCAAGTCGTGGCAGCAAAAGAGAGACTGTCTATGCAAGCAAGGGATTGCGTGCGCAGTACGCTTTTGGTCTGTGAATCAATCGACTCGGAATAGGTAGGAAAAAATGAGCAACCATGACAACTGGCGAAGTTTGCCAAGCTACTTGAATGTGGGGCCCCAGTTGATTTGGGTCAGCCTGCGGGGAGAGATACGCGTGCGTTGTGGACCTCGCTCATGAACAAGAGGTTCACGTTATCAATGCGGCGCATCATAATCAATGGCTGCATTGATAAGATTCAAAATGGCGACGGGATGTCCCGCCATAGCCACGCCACTTCACTCGAAGATAAAAAAAGAGAGGTAATGGGCTGTGAAGTTCCGGATACCGATATGTCTTTCTCTCAATCCCACGCGGACCAGCAGTTGGCCAATGTGTGGCGCTTTAGAAGAGAAGATTCAATCAACCTCGCCTTGCAACTCAGCCTCTTCAATTCAGTTCAGACCCCCACATCCATTGCAGGTAATAATATTTATACAAGTTCGTATGCCACCACTTGGCGCGGACGACTTTACATGCGTATGCCGAGCTACGTTCAGATTGGGTTTCTCGGGATCTGCGTTTTAGGTCAGCGAGTAGCCGCAACAGCGAACCGATTCAAATGGGTGACCGGGATAGCTAGTTTCGTTGCACTTGCCCTGAAAGTCTGGCATTCGGCTCTGATCAGCAATGTCTGGATCGCCATCAGTGTCGGCATTGGGCTTGCAGTAGGACTGCTGGCAAGCCTTTGGGGTTGAACTCGGCGACAGCCATCGTTCTTGAAACCAATGAACGGAAGGAAGAACACATGACCGAAAGCGGTGTATGAAAGCACTTTTAACCCTCCTTGTCGGCGTACTCGCACTTGTCTCAGCAATCTTGTGGGTGAAGTCTGCTCGGGCAAATGTATTGGCAGACAACCGCACCGTTGGGTTTGGTGCGTTGATGGGAGGCGATCTCATTGCGAAGGGGCCAAAGGGGGAGCGCATCGACCTTCATGCCACTCTCGTTGAACAGAGCCGCTGGAATCGGTACGCGGCCTACAGCGCTGCATTGTGTGCCCTGGTGCAGGCGGTGCTAGTTTCTTTGTACCAGAGCTGACGTCAAGGAAAACATCGTGAGTGCAGACAAGCGAAAGACCATCGAAGAGCAAACTAAAGGCTTGAAGGAGACAGTGCGCTATCAGGCCCTTGACGAAAAACTTTCCGAAAAGAAGCGTGTCAAATGTCTGCGACCGCATGCCGTGCTGATGGCCGGTGAGCCTTGTCCTACTTGCGGTTTCCAAAAAATCTAACCGAGGAAATCAGTGACATGAGCGAGACCGGGTACTTTCCATACCGAGCCCATAAAAATCGGCCATACATAGCCGAGTTTTTGAGCCTTCCTGATAAGGATCGAAACTGGAACTCGCTGGTTCAAATGACCCTAGCCAGAACGCGACAGTCATTTGGTGATCGCGAGACGATCAAGGCAGACCCAAAACTCGATCAACTTGTGCACTCCTGCTGCATGCATGAGTCCTGGTTTTCCACAGCACTTGCAGACTTCTTTAGCGGTGGCCAGGTGGTTTTCCATATAGCGCCAGCGCTGAAAGACGCATTCCGCTACTCCGACCTTGGCGACGCCACGGCCCGTGACCTGAAGTTTCCATTTCCGGACTCATACATCCATATTGGGACCGATGTGGGGTTGGTTTTTAACGGCGGGCGCACTCGTCTCGAAGGAGTATTCCTTTCCGAGAAGAGTCACAAGGATGGAAAAACGGTGAGTATGACCCTGGTTGGCAGTTTGTTGAAGGCGCCAGCACATTGGGGCGAGCGCGGGATGGAGACGTTCACTTTTCACTTTGGCTCCGACGAAATGGATATGCCGCTTTTAGACGGTGCAAAGAAGCATCTTGAGATTCAAGGAAGGGACCCCTCCAAGGACGGCAAATTCTCGGACCTGTCGGAATTCGACGAGGATGAAAAGGCAAGAATTCTGGAGTCGTGGGCAACCCAGGCCGAAGATCGTCGTCTCAACTTGGAAAACACTCCCGTTGTGCTTGAGTGCGTTCGCATGGTGGCCAACGCTCTCCTTTATGTCAGTCAGTACCCTGATGACATTGAAGACGATTTCCAGGAAGGGTTTCCGCCAGGGTTTCGCGAAAAGATTGAACGCTCGCAGGGTAAGACTCTTGCGCGCAACCTATCCAAGGCGCGAAACAGCGGATTCACTCTCATCAAACGAGTCGGCGGGGTGTTCGAACGCGCATTGCAAGTGGAGGCCAGCCTCGAAGGTAGTGGTGATAGTCCATCGCCACATATGCGGAGAGCGCACTGGCGGCGGCAAGCCTTTGGGGCGGGACTAAGCCAGCGCAAGTTGATCTGGATTCGTGCTGCAAGAGTGCTAGGCGGAGCGGTACGTGAGCGGCCTTACCTGATTGCGGATGGTGCCGTCAGCGGGAACACGGAAGAAACGGGACACCCAGTTCGGGCCGTACGGGAGACGCAAGCGGTCCCCATTGCGCGCATCCACAACTGATCGGAAACAGGTTTTTGATTTGCGCTTTCGTGGCGCCCGAAGCTGGCCGGAAGCCAGCAATTTTTGGGAAGTAGAAGAATGGCAACTGTAGATTTGACAAAAGCGAAAGCTGTGCGCGGTGCATCTGATGCCAGGCGTGCGAATGAGTTGATTGCTTTGGGGTGGACATTGATCGAAACCGCATCTGGCAAAGACGAATCGGGCTACCCCCTGACTACCTACTCGCTGGCATGGTTTGGCGATGGAGAGCCACGCGACAACTGAGGCAAGAGCTTGCTTACCCCTGCCGTTTTTGACGGCAGCAGTAAGTCAGCTTCAGCAAGGAAAGCTTAGGAATGAGCGTGAAGAAATTACTTGTCGTCGCTGCAGCGATTGCTTTGGCGGGCTGCAATGCCACTATGCCGACCGCACAATCAAATGTGCGCTTCACGACTGATGATGATCCGTCGCGTATATGTTTTGCCGCACTGGCAAACAAACCGGAATTGCAAGTTCTGCAACCCAAGCTGGGCAGCATCGCGGCGGCATCAGGCGTAACTTTGGAGCACATGGCCCGCCAGGACAAAGCCACCGACGACGACAAGGCTGCGATCAAAATGTGGGCGGATGAGCGAAATAAGTGCATTGATTCTGGCAAACAGTTCCGCCAGATGTATCAACCTACTATGTATAACGGCTTGCCCGAGTCCTCGAATGCAGAATTCATCATTGCTCTGTCTAAACTCTATTCTGGAGAGTGGACATACGGCCAGTTCAGTACGCACCGCAAGCAGCTCAGCGTGAAATACGATGGTCTGTGGCAAGCGGCACGACAGCAAGAAGGGCAAGCGAACCAGGCTGCGCAAAGCCGACGCGCTGCTGAACAAGCCCAAGCGTCTGCCGATTTCGCCAATGCGATGCTACTTATGCAGGCGGCGCAACCACGGCCACCAGCGCCAATTCTTACGCCTTCAATCTCATGCTCCTCGCGCACAGCTGGCGGGACGGTCTATACAGAATGTAGATAGTCGATTTTACGTAGCAACAAACCGCCCACCGCGACGGTTGTTGTCTGTGAGTCAGGTGCGAGCCGGCTTATGGTAGGTTTTGGCGCAGACGCAATCAAGACCTTGAGGAGGAACGACAGCATGAACAAGTCAAACCAATACGCGAAAATCATTTTCGCCGTTCTCGCCGCAGTGGTGTTTACAGGGCACATGCCCGCCTTCGCGCAGTCCGACGCAAAAAGCTGCAGTCGTGAAATCGGCATCGGAAGCTGGAACATTCAATGGCTGGGTAACCCTACGGCGGGAAAGCGGTTGGCACAGGATGCTGCCAATGTCGCCAGCTACATCAAAGCCGGCGCAGTGGACCTGCTAGCGCTAGCAGAAATATCGCGCACCAGCACCAACCAGGATGGGGCGGCGCGCAACGCGACGTTGGACGCCGCCCTCACACTTTTGAACCAGGAGAGCGGTGCCCAGTGGCACTATGCCTTGTTCCCAAAGCGGGAAGGGGCACGCGCGCCCGACGATCAATGGATCGGAGTGGCATGGAACGAAAAACAAATTCGTATGCAAGGCACACCCATAAAGTTGCCTGCTGAAATCGACCCAGCGCGTGAAAAAGCGATCAAGGACCAGTTTCCTCGACCAGGCTCAGAATCCATCGTCTTCTCCCGCTGGCCCCATGCAGTGAAGTTTTCTGCAGGGCAAGGGCAAACCGATTGGTTTATCGTTCCAGCGCACTGGAAGTCGAACACGGATGGTCCAGCAACGGCCCAAGCGCGAGCGTACGAGACGGAGCTGTTGCTCAAAGGCTTGGCGTTCCTGCGGCAGCAGCACAGCGAGAATGATCTGATAGTCCTTGGCGACACCAACATGCTCCTGGCCAATGAGCAGGCGGGCGAGAATATGAAGGCAGCTGGCTTCCTGGACTGCAACGGGCGCGATCTTGGCACGCACTTACCGTTCAAAAGCGCTGACAAGGCAGCACCCTTTGACCGCATTTTTGTTCTACCTGCGCGCTCGTCCACGGCTGAAACCTGTGGCGGTGCAAACAACGGTCAGCGAAGCAGTGACTTCAAGATCGTTAGGCCAAGCCAATGGCGACCGGGAACTACCAATGTTCAGTTTCGCAAACTGCTCAGTGACCACTTAATGGTCCGGACCAGTGTATGTGTTGGAGCGGATGACGACTGAGACTGGCCTGGACAGCGAAATACTTCTCGTGTGGCGAGCAATTCAGTGAAGGGAATAGGATGGAGAAGACCACTATTGATTTCGCCAACGCAACAGGATTGAGAGTGATCTCACCTGCATTCGAGTGCGACTTGGCTCCTGGCATCCATGCAGCGCAAGGTGGACCTGGCGAGCATATGTTCGAAATCTTGCACCGCTGGATCGCAACGACCTTCCCCCAGTTGACTGTGGTTCGTGTTCAGCAGGCGTCGATGAAGACCTGGGAAGCACTGCTTGCTGATGGCAGTGTTGTCGAATTTCGAATCGTCTTCTAGGAAAAAAGCCAATAACGATAATGGGTTAGGCTCGTTTCTGCGGTTTTTTGCATGAATCCCTGCCGACCCATCAGAAATGGGTGAATCTGATTGAACCGCTGGCAACACTACAGGTGACCAATTGAGTTTCTATCCGATATAAGAAATTCAACCAACATAACCTAAAGGCTTATGAATCAAAACTGCCTTTATCCTGGCTTGCCCTCTATCGCTCGATCACTTCTTGGGAGTCGCCGTCATAGCGGTAATGCACGATCTCGCCATTGATCAAGAGCTGGATCGCGAGCTCGATGCAAGGCAACGGCGCGATGAACCATTCTCGGGGCGTGTGGAAATTGCCGGCCGAGTCCGCGACCTGCACTTCAAGGCAATGCTTGCCGAAGAAGGCGTGGAGCAGCGCCTCGAATTTCTGCGGTTTGAGGTTGTAGCACTGGTAGACCGAGACGATCTTCACTGCGGCCATCAGGTAGGTGGGCTCCTGCTTGGCGTTCTTGATGCGCGCCTCGACGGGCACGCTTGAGAACCCGATCTTGTAGAGGTTCTGGATCGCCTTGATCTCTGGCTTCTCGCTGGACGAGCTGAGAACATAGACGTAGCCGGTGGACTTGTCGTCCTCCTTGATGAGCTCCAACTCCTCGAGCGCCTTGTCATGGGAGTCGAGGATGCGCCGCCCCGTCGGGTCTTTGTACAGCTCGGTCGCCAGGGACCGCAGCAGCATGTTCGACTCGGTGCCGTTCTCAAAGATGCACCGCAGGCGGGCATTCACCTTCTTGTTCTTGATCTCCTTCTCGCCCACCTCAGCCACATAGGCCGTGATGCCGTTGAGGACGAAGAAGTGCCCGACCTTGATCTGCTGCTCGCCCGTGAAGGCGCGCATCTCGCGCACGCCAGCGGCCAGTTCCTCAAAGCACTGCTTGAACAACGGCTCGAACTGCTCGAAGTCCTCGCAGGGCTTTCGCTGCGCGATCTTGTCGGGCATCGCAATGGTCGCGGGAACGTGGCGCAGGTTGAAGATGTCGTCGTCCGTGGCGCCGAGCAGCCCAATGTCGTCGTCTTCAAATATCTCGCCGACTGACTCGACCGGCTTGCCAAGCAAACCATGAGTGTCGATAGCCATGAGCGACTCCGCCTTAGCTTTGCTGGCCCGTATGCCAGCCAAGCGGCTATTGAGCTTGAACTCGTGCATGTCCGCGTGATTGGCCTGGGGCTCGCGGCCATGCCTTCTGACGAACTCCTCGACTTCCCTGAACGAGGCCACCAAGCGCGCGTCAGCGGCCATGGCGCCCGAGCCGGCTGGCTTGACCTTGAGCAAGTCAAGGTCGTCGTCGCCGACAATCTTCAGGAGGTCTTCGAGCTTCATACGCCCTGCTGGCGACGCTGGTTACGGATGTAGATGAGCGCCTCGCCCATGCGAGCCTCCAAGGCGTCTGTGGCCTGATGGCTAGGCGGGCGCCCGTGGACGCGCGTGAAGTCCTTGATCTTGGGCCAGAGCATGACGGCCTCTTCCGGGGTCATCACGATGCGCGTGGCCTCGATGGCCTCCTGAATCGTCTTCAAGACGCCGGCAGTCACCGACTTAGACAAGATTTCAAACGCCGCTTGGAACGGGTTAATCTGATCGATCAGGTCGATGTGCAAGTCGTCGATGTTGACGAACTTGCCTGCCATCTTGATGAACCGCCGGTCGCCGTCCTCCTTGAACTCGCCACTCTTCAAGACGGAGTCGGCCACGATGTGTTGGCGCACCGTTTCGACTTCGTCGTCAGACAGGTCGGGATACCTCAGCTTGATGATCTTGGGGATCAAAACCTTGTTGATGACCTCGGGGTCCACGTTGCCCGGCATGGCCTTGAGCATCGTGTCGTCTTGCAGGATGACGGCCTTCAAGTCATTGAGGTCGGTGTCGATGATGTCTTTGAGCCGCTTCGAGGACGGCTCCTTGAACCCGCCGATCTTGATTTCGCCCGGCCCGGCCTTGTCGTCCTCGGAGTGCTTGGTCTTGAACTTGAAGTTCGGGGCCAGAACTTGCTCCATCAGCAGCGAGCAAGTGATGGCCTTGAGCATGTTGTTGACGGCGAGCTTGACCAAGTCGTCGTGCGCGTCGGGCTGCGCGATCAGATTGGTGAACTGCGCGTGCGGCTTGTTCGGGCTGTCGCGCGTACAGCGGCCGATGATCTGGATGATTTCGGTAAGCGACCCCCGGTAGCCAACCGTCAGCGCGTGCTCGCAGAACGCCCAGTCGAAGCCCTCTTTGGCCATGCCCAAGGCAATGATGATGTCCAAGTCGTCCGGCGAGGAAATGGTTCGCAAGTAGCCCACGATCTTGTCGCGCGCCTTGGGTTCGTCGTGGACCAAGTCGGCGACCTTGAGCAGCTTTCCGTCGCCTTTGCGCTCGACCAAGATGACGCCCGTATCCGGGTCTTGCGCCTTCACCGTCCCAATGGCGTCGAGGATCGAGTCCACCTCGTTGTATTTGTCCTGGGTCGATTCGCCGGAGCGCACGCTTGGGATGTGCAGGATCGTCTTCTTGTCGGTGTCGAGCACGGCGGCGATGGCCGACAGGTATTGGCGCTGGTAGAAGTGATAACCAATGCCCAGCGACTTGAGGTAGGTGTAGCCGTTGAGCTGCTCATAGTAGTTGTATGTGACCTTGACGAACTTGGCCTCGTCCTCGGGCAGCAGCACAGGCACGCTGTCGCCCCGGAAATAAGAACCCGTCATCGCGATGACGTGGGCCGTGGACTTCTGCATCACGCTGCGCAGCATGAAGCCGAGCTTGCTATCCACGTCGGCCGAGACGTGGTGGAACTCGTCGATGGCCAGGACGCAATCGTTGAGCAGTTCCTCTTCGATGGCCTCGAAGGCAAAACGTAGAGTGGCGTGGGTGCAGACCAGAACGTCACCATCGCCCTCAAGGAAAGTCACGAATGCCTTGACTTTGCCCTGGTCGCCGCCGGGCGTACAGAGGTTGTGCTCAGGCCGGACCACCCAGTCGGCGAAGAAGCCGTGATCGGAAAGTGGCGTCGAAGCGAACGACGATCCGATGGAGCGCTCAGGAACGGCGATGATGGCTTTGCGGATGCCCTGGTTCTTGAGCTTGTCGAGCGCCAAGAACATCAGCGCGCGGCTCTTGCCCGACGCGGGCGGCGCCTTGAGCAGCAGGTATTGCTCGTTGCGCGCCTCGAAGGCCCGGGCCTGCATCTCACGCATGCCCATGTCGTTGGTCTTCGTGCTCGCGCCCGTCTGGGCATAGGAGACTTCAACAAGATTAGGCATGCGCTTCCCTCATGTCCTCGTAGAGCCGGAGCAAATGCTCCAAACGGTCTTCGTCGTTGGCAAAGCCACGCGGCTTGTAAATGCGGTCCACCGCTTCGTCCAAGGCGGCATGGGCCGCCTTGAGATCCTCCGGCATGGTGTCGGGGTCGTAGAGGACTTCGATGCTCAGGTCTGAGTATTGCTCACGCCGGTCGAGCACGCGAATCGCAGCGACCTCGACAGCCTTCTTCTGAGCTGAACTGACCTTCGGGACTGGGAACGTGTTGTAGCAAACCTCGGCCGAATACCGCAGCCGCGACTCAAGCTCGCCGCCAATGCCCCTGACCCAAACGATGTGGAGCTTGGAAGACACCAAACCGAAGACGAACGTGGAGGCGTCGTAGATCGCGTTGGCCGAGTTGGTGATGACCACGCCAGGCTGCAGGTAGCCGATGGGCACGTATTCGCGGCGCTCGGACGTCGTCGATGGCACCACGATGGAGGGAAGCTCGCGATAGCAGCGCTGCGCGAACTTGTGGGGAATCTTGGCGTATTCGTTGGTGGTCTTGGCCTTCGAGTCCGCCCGGAACTTCTTGACCGCCTGGACGCGAGCCCACACTGGCGGGATAGAGCGCGCCAAATCGAGCTGCTCATCCTCGATCCACAGACACCAGCGGAACTCGCCCTTGATGAACTCGTTGGTGCCGGTGAGCATCTTGAACAACGGCAGGCTGTTTGGATAGCGCGCGACGATCTCGTCCTTCTGCTCCGCCTTCATGATCAGATTTCCGCCGTCGCGAGCCATGCTGCCGATCATCATGACGGGCAGGTCGGAAATGATCTCGGAGGTGCGGGCGACGCAAGTGTCCGTGCCCTCGGTGAGGTATGGGCTGACGTTGGACACGGTGGCGCGCGTGCCGTCGTGGAAGATGTATTTGGGCTTCTTCGACACGCGCCGCACGCCGACTATCACGCAGGCGACGCCGGCATTTTTCTTCGCGCGGTTGCTCCACTTAAACTGCTGGTGGGCGAAGTCGATCTCCAAGCCCTGGGCCAGCACGCGCGGCCAGATGTATGAGACCTGCTCGCCTTGGCAGATGGAGTTGGTTGTGACGAACGCGAACTTGGAATCGGTGTCGCGGATGTATTTCGCGCCTTTGAGAATCCAGGCCGAGACGTAGTCCGAGTCCTTGTAGTCATCATGGCCCTCGAAGACGCCGCTGAGCTCGGCCTTCTGCTCCACGCTTTGGTTGCGAGCACCCAGGTACGGCGGGTTGCCCAGCAGGTAGACCGTCTTCTTGTCGCTACGCGGGCACACATCCTCCCAGTCGATCACCGTCGCGTTGGCGCAGACGATGTTGCCGCTGGGCTTGAGGGGCAGCGTCGGCAACGCGCGACCGAACTTAGAAAGAAACACCAAGTTCATCTGATGCTCAGCCAGCCACATCGACAGGATGGCGACCTCGTGTGCGAAGTCGTCGAGCTCGATGCCGTAAAACTGCGAGAGCTGGATGGCCGAGAGGCCAAAGTCGGCCTGGCGGTTGAGCTCACAGAGCTGGTTGATGATTTCCATCTCCAGCTTGCGAATCTCCTTGTAGGCAATGATCAGGAAATTGCCGGAGCCGCAGGCGGGGTCGAAGACGTTGATCTGCGTGAGCCGCTGTAGAAGCTCTTCGAGCTTTTTCTGGCTCTTCTTGTTCTTCTCGAACTCCTCGCGCAGCTCAGTCAGGAACAGCGGCTCGATCACCTTCATGATGTTCTGCACCGACGTGTAGTGCATGCCCATGCTGCTGCGCTGCTCGACATCCACCACGGCCTGGATCATGGAGCCGAAGATGTCCGGGTTGATCTCCGACCAATTCAAGTCAGCCCCGCACTGGATGAGCAGGTCGCGCGAACGCTTGGAGAACTGCGGGACCGGGTGCTTCTCCGCGAACAGGCCACCGTTTACATAGGGGAAGGTTTGCAGGTAGGCCGGAAAATTCTTGGTGTCCTTGGTGTTGAGGACGACGAAGAGCGTGTCGAGATACTCGGACAAGTCGCTGCCGTCTTTGGACGTGTGCGACTCGACGCTGTTGGTGAACAGCTTTTTCGGAAAAATCTCCGTGTCTTCGGCGAAGAAGCAAAACAGGATGCGCGAGAGGAACACATTGAGGCTGTGCTTCTCCTTGGCGCTCGTGGTCGGGTTGTCTGCCTCGATGATGTCGTAGAGCTTGGCCATCTTCTCGGCCGCCTTCACATCGGCCGGGTTGTCCGAGGCGTGGCGGGACTTCTCCATGCCAGCCCAGGGCAGGAAGAAGTCGAAGTGGGCCGACAGGCTCACGAATGGGATGCGCAGCGTCTCGTTGGCCTTGGCGTCGAAGGCCACCAGATCGACGAAGTCGGTGGCGAACAGGAACCGGGGCTTGTGCTTGGCGACGGCGTCGGAAGCCTTGCACCGCTCGACGACGGCCTCGCAATTTCCGGGCTCAGTGGCGACAAAGCAAACATTGCTCTTCCACAGGACAACCCCTGCCTCTTTGGAGAGGTTGTAGCTCGACGTTCCCGAAGCCTGCAGGCGGTTGATCGAGGCCTTGGGTTTTCCATAGGCCAGGAGCAAATCAAAAATGAACGTCTCTTGATTGGACGTGAGCAAGACCTGTTTAACGTTCTGCTCGATCAGCGCAATATTCATCCCGGCCCCATGTAATGGGGGCCACAGCCCTGCCAGCCACAGGCGTCGCCTGTGGCTGAAAGTGCGGATGCCCCCATCGCTATTTCTTATTGGCGTCGCCGGCAGGAGGCCTGCGGCTCGGCTTGTGCGTCGGCTGCGTCATTTTTCTCCCAACGCCCCGACAACATCCATCATAGAGCAGTCAAACCCGGCCTTTCGGCTCCAACAGCCCAGTTTGTGCGCGCGCCGCGCGGACGCAGCTGCCGATGGCGTCAGCCGTTAGGATTGATGCTCTCAAAATAGGCAAAACGCGCGCCCCGGCGCCGCCCTGGGATGGGGCAGGCCATTGTTGGACGGCTGGCGCGCCAAAACCAAGAGTGAGGCGGCTGGCCAACCTCGCCCTGGCCCGCTTCGACGCCTTGGCGCGCACCCTGCGCCAGCACAGCCAACGCTCCATCTATCTGTCAAGATTCAATCGGCGCCAACAATATGGGACTTTCTTTCTGAGCCTTTGCAAAACACCTGGATTCGGAACTTGAGCAGGCGTCAGAGACTGAGAAGCACCTGACCAAAGGCGGGCGCGACTAGGCCAATAGAGCTACAGGCCATCCCGTCGCCCACAAGCAATTCTGGAACCATGGACTAGTTGGTCGTCAGCTCTTTTCCTTCTTGCTGGCGATGGGCGTCACACTCGCATTCTTATGCGGCTTTCTGAAGTTCACCGATCGCTGGAACCACGAGATCCACCAGGCCATCGAGGAATGGATTCAGGAGAGCATTCGGCATGAGTCTCCAGCCAGAGGCGAGATGGACCTGGCAGGGCGTGAACATACGACCAGCGAGAGGTGGAGCTTGTACTTCGCGCGAGTTAGCGCCACCGCAGACCTGTTGGTCGCGGCTGCGGCGCTCGTGGTGGCCCTGGTTGCGCTTGTCGTGAGCAGCATCTAGTTGTTCAAGGCTTAGCGTTTGAAGCGGCCCTACGTGACTGGCGGCGGGCGCCTGCGTAGGCATATATTGAAGGCTTAAACACCATCAAAGGAGTCCTCATGAAACGCCTGAACAGGTCATTTTTAATCGTCTGCGTTGGCATGGCGGCTTGCTGCGTCGCACACGCTCAAACTAAGAAGATAGAAGGCACCGCCGCAATTGCAGCGGGCTCAATCAATCCTCCAAATCCCGTCGAAGGGTGCAATAGGGCAAAGCGAGATGCTGAGGACAAGGCAGTGAAGGCTGGTACTAAAGGCCTCGTGTCGTGGGATCGCCTTAGTGTTGATAGTGACTGCAGTTTGTCGACACCAGGCGGAACCGGCATCGGCTACTTTTACATCTTCACCGCCAAAGGAAACTTCAAGACCTGAGGAAATGCGAAGTGCATGACTCAAACAATGGACTGGATCTTGTCCACGGTCTCCTTGCGCGAGGACAGCTCTGCCTTCACATAGATCATCGTGGTGTTGATGTCGGCGTGGCCCAGCAGCGCCTGCGCCACCGCCAGTGCGCCATCTTGACCTTTGTTGGCTGCAATCGTGTCATGCGCAAATGTGTGGCGCATCCAATGCGTTGAGGCCGCCAAAAAATCCGAACTCTTCGGCCCCGCGATCTTCGCGCATTTCCTAAAGAACTCTTTGAGCAGCCCGTAGATGCGCGCCGCGCTCAATCCGCCGTCGGCATTCCCTTCTCGCCGTGCGTTATGGGGCATGTCGCCGTCGCTTCCTTCGCTCTTTCCGGCTAGCCGCTCATCGAGAATGCCCAGCAGCGGCATCGTTGAGGGCTCCAGGTTCTTGAACACATTCAACTCACCCGACTCAGCGAGCGCGATACGGTCGGCACGGTGTGCCTGCAGCGCTTCGATCGTTGCATCCTGCAGCGGAACGATCCGCTCCCGCTTGCCCTTCCCCTCGAAACGCAGCGCCCAGCTGTCGGAGGCCTCGCCATCGATGCGCATGCGCTCGAGATGCGACCAGGTCATTCTGGCAGCCTCGTCGCGGCGCAGGCCTGCTGTCTGCAGCAGCCGGATCATCGCAATGAGCCGGCGCTTGCGCGGTCCATCGTCCATGCTGGTCACCACGGTGCGGATGACTTCCTTGTCTTGGGCGCTGAAGGAGCGCATGACGTCCATCTTGACCTCGGTGCGCTTGGGCCCCCGCATGCCCACCGCCGGGTTGAGTGCCAGGTAGCCCGTGCCATACCAGTAGGTGAGCATCTGTCGCACCGCCGCGCTGGTCTGCAGCATGCTCGCTGCGCTGAGTGGGCCTTTAAGGGGACGCCAGTCGGAGGCTGCCCGCGTGCGGACGCGCACCTGGACCCAGTGGGCTGGCGGCGCTCGCAAGAAATCGAAGAACATCTTCAGATCAGGTGACTCCAGTGCCGAGATCGCTCGGCCGCGCTCGGTGATCGCCCACAGCGCCAGCCGCTCGATCGCGCGCCTGTAGGCCTCTTGTGTCGCCGGGCTGTTGTCGCGCAAGGTGTCGAACCACCGCTGTATCGCCTGCAGGTCGTCTTGAGCACCCAGCGTATTTATCGTTCCGCGAAAGCCGCCTACCGCGCCCCGCAACGCCGGCGGCCATATCATTTCTCCGAAGGGCACGAGCTGGCCGCGGTATTCCTGGATCTCACCGGCCCGGGCGCGCATCGGATACTCCAGGCCGTTGTCGGGCAGGATGCCGCTTTGGTCCAGCCATCCTTGCAGTCTGCGCCCGCGCACCCGCCCGTACCGGGGTATCGAATTCCACCAGCGCACGCCTTTGAGCGCCATCCAGTCGCGCAAGTTGCCCAGGTTGACCACCCCGGCGTCGCGTAGTGCCTGCGTCTGCGCCGGTGTTAGTTGGAGCCATTGCGCGACCGCATCCTCTCGCTGCGGCCGCACCGCGAGGCGTCGGTCCATCCAGTCCAGCGCGTGCAGCTTGCGGCGGAAGTCGCCTGCGCCAGCCTGGGCATTTTCCGGGCTTGCCGCCGGGGCAGGGCAGCTGACTTCGGTGTGCGACGCAGCCGCACCAAACTCCTCCTCATACAGCTCAATGAGCTCGGCTTCCGAGTACATGTCGGCGTCGAACCGCCCCGCGAATTCCTGCAAGCTAGGGCGGGTTTCCACCGCCGACTCGCCCGGGGCCGGGGGCGCGAGAGCTTGATCCGCCCCCTTCACCGCGGGGTCAGCGCCCTCCGGCCACACGATTGCCGCCTGCTCGGCAAGTTCTGGCCAGGTCGAGGCCATCGCAAGGACGCGCCCGCGCAGCTGATCGCCGTAGCTGTCGGCCGCTTTGCGCTCGATCGCCACGCCCAGGTAGGATAGATACTGCTCAGCGGCTACGCGCGCATCCACGCCCTGCACGGTGGCCCGAAGGAAGGCGACGTCATCCGCGGTGATGGGCCGCTCCGTGGTCTTCGCCCGCGCGCCAGTCGGACGCCCGCGCCGGCGCCGCGGCGCGGCGGCTTCGGGCGCCTCGAGCGCGTGGCCATGGTCGTCGACAACCGGGGTTCCGCTCAGAGCGCGTGCTGAAGTGTCAGGCATGGCACCCCCCCGAGCTAGGCTGTACGGTCATCGGCGGACTCCTCCAGCTTGTGCAACACATCGCCATAGTTCGCGTGCAGTGCAGGCCAATCCCGGCCAGGCGCCAGCGAGGCCTCCGGCACCCGGCCCTGGACACAGGCCAGCCGCACCTTGGGATGGCAGTGGCCGACGGTCGCCAGCCAGCCGGCACAGGCGAATTCCTCGCCAACCCTCGACTGGTGGCACGCGAACACCTTGGCGTCAAAGTCCGGCCCGTGTCCACGCGCATCCGGGCAGGTGCCCCCCAGGTCGCACGCCTTCGCGACAGAAAACCCCGGGATGTCCTTCGCAGTCTGGTCCAGGCGCCACGGGCAGCTGGGGCAGGGCTGGGGAAGCAGCGTCCAGGCTTGATCGGCACCGCCTTTGCAGCTCGGGCCTTCTTCGAACGTTTCACTGTGCGTGGCCTGTCACTAAAACGAGGAAAGGTCGGCGCCACCGATCACCTGGCGCACCGTCAGGCCACGGCTCTCGATGAAATCGACCAGACCCTCACGCAACGGAATGCTATCGGTGAGGTCCATGAAGATCTCAGGGGCGCCAGATTCGTGCGGATCATCGTCATCGACAGCAACGAGGCCTTCATAGATCAAAAGGTCCAGCTCTTCCTTGACCTTGCCGCCACACTCGCGCAGCACCTTGTTTAACTCCGCGTGAATCGCAGCTTCGCGAAAGTTGCGCCTTGGCTCGCGATGCTCGCGGCGTTCGATCAGCATGGCCAAGAATTCCCGGGTCACTCGCGGCAAACGGTGCAGCTTCTTGGCCAGGATCGGCAATGCCTTCGCGATTTCGACCTTCGTTTCGTCTTCGAGCTCGCCGAACGCCTTTTGGTAGAACTCCAAGTAAGCCTTGCCGTCACCGAATTTGAGCGGCGGCCGTGCCTCCCACTTGTCATAGCCATTTGTAGGGTAGTGGCCTTTCTCGTCGGGGACCTCCAGCTCCACCAACAGCTGGACGGTGTTCCGGCGGACGACCTGGTGGACTGCCTGCAGCCTGTCGAGCGGCAAGGCCAGCACCATGCGGGCGATCTCGGTGAAGTCCCAAATATCCTTCTCGGGATCGAAGGTCACGCCATGCTTGAATGGCCCCTCGACGCTGTAGCTGCCTTGCTTCTTGCCCAGGCAAAACACCACGATTCGCTCGTAGGCCTTCGCCTGCTCGGCGGTCAGGGCGTCCAGGGTGTGGCGCACCTTCTGGCTCGAGGCCGTGGCGGTTACCTGGATTCCGTACCGTCCGCCGCTGTCTCCCAGGTCGAGACCGGGCTCGTTCGGACGCTCATCGTTGAGCGAATGCAAGTTCGTACCCAGCACCGCGTTTAGCAGCTCGCCCACAAAGGCCTCGGTGAAGACGCTCATGTCGGTGATACCCAAGCGGTTGCGGGTCTCGACCCGCTCTGAGATGCCCGTGAACGCATCCACGATCTCCCCAATGAAGTGCCCTCTGGTGATCATTCCCGGTTCTCCTGTGCTCGGCAGGCGTCATGCGCCGCGACGACAAACGCGGCCAGCTCCGCGTCCCCTTGGAAGTGCCCGATGTGCAGGCCGTCGGCCGAGCTTCCTTGGGCGAGCACCTCGCCGGCACAGTTGCTGCTCCAGGCGACATAGCGCACTTCCGGCGCGAGCTGCTGGTGCACTACGTTCATCGCATCCATGTCCACTGCTATTGCTCCCCGATTTCTGACGGAAACCAGTCCCGGATGTCCGCCACCAGGCCTCCTGCGGCCACACTGACGTGGTAGACCGCCTTTTCGATGGACGTGTCCACATACGGGACGGAAATCGACTCCCCTGGCACGATCTGGCACAGCAATGCGTCCTCGTCAAAGTTCGCGTGCAGACGGCACACGAGCGGGCGGTGCCTAAAGATCCCGCATTCGCCCGCGTCAAGGAAGGTGCATGGTTGGCCGGTGTGCCGTGCCGCCATCGGGGGCGGTTCGTGCAGGTCTCGCCCCACGGACACGGCGCCGGGGGGAGCGGCCGCAGGCCGGTGGCCGATGGCCCGTCCAATGAGTTCAGCCTCGGCCTGGGACACCACCACGTCTTGGTGGCAACACGCATCGCAACCCCGGCGGCAGGCGACCTCGCGCGCCACGGCCTGACTGAGCCGGTCGGCAGCACGG
The DNA here is from genome assembly GCF_057808995.1 of Acidovorax sp. FG60. Taxonomy (NCBI): domain Bacteria; kingdom Pseudomonadati; phylum Pseudomonadota; class Betaproteobacteria; order Burkholderiales; family Comamonadaceae; genus Acidovorax; species Acidovorax sp. FG60. The sequence continues at coordinate 76,088 of NZ_JBMDJC010000019.1, read as the reverse complement.
TGCAGCCACACGATGGCCTTCGCGCGCGTAGGCGCCCCGATCGCCTCATTGACGAGTCGCATACGGTCCGCGTTGGCGGGCGCGAGCACGGCCCTGGCACGCCCGTCGATGCGCGCGCGACCTTCGGGCCCCAGGATCTCGCCTTCGCGCTGCCGCACGCGGTGCAGGTGCGCAGCGCGGTCCGAGGTGTCCCAGCGGATGGCCGGGCCTGCTTTAGAAGCCATACACACGGTCACGCCAGCGGCGCAGGACCTGGTAGTCGTTTTCGGGGAGGTCGATCTGGCAGGCCTCGGCCGCCTCCAGAACGCGGTGGCCAGCCCCGTCGTGCACGCGGTTGCCGTGCAGCAAATAGAAGAACCAGGCAAACGGGGCACCCGTGCGCCGGTCGATGGTGCACAGCTTGTCATAGAGCGCGTGCACGCTGCCCTTGCGCGACTCCACCTCGGCGAGCTTCTTGTCGAAGGTCCACATCGGCACCAGCGACACCCAGCGGCGGTTCGTGGTTTTGTCCTTCGAGTCGCTGATCTGCATCACCCAGTGGCGGCACAGCCGCTGGCCCGATTGCCCGGCACTGCTCGCGGCCCAGTCCTTGAACAGGCGGCGGCCCTTGGCGGGGTATTTGTCGAGCCCGGGATCGATCTCTTTGTAGCCAACGACACGCGGCGCTTGTTCGGACTGGGGATCCGACACCGTGAACCGCAGGGCACGCACCCGGGCGCGCTGCAGTTCCTCGTCCGCGTCTATCAATTCCATGAACCGGGCCATATCGACGACCCGGCGCAGCCGGTAGCGCGGCGTCCCCAGGGGCGTTTGTTCCTTGGGCGGCAGCTCTTGCCCCTTGGCTTCGGAAAGTAGCTCCCGGGCGTCGCGCGGAGGCGAGCCATAGTCCTGCATCAGCCGATTCTCCAGACGTTCGCTCGAAAGCTCGACCTCGATCTGCAGGAAGTTGGACTCGTCGCCGCCACGGTCGACCACCAGGTACAGCGAGGTGATTTCCGTGGTGCTCAGCCGCAGGTCGGCCGCGAGCAAGCGCTGGTGGGTGACGCTGGCCCGCGCGCCGTCGTTCACGAACTCCTGCGAGAGCCAGGCCGCCAGGTCCTCGTGCACGAGCGCGCCCGCCGCCGTGAAAACCCGGCGCTGGGCCAGGTAGCAGTTCCCGCGGCTGGTGGCGAACTCGACGGCTTCCAGGCCGGGCACTGCGCGCAGGACTTTGAGCAGTGCCTTGTGGCGCGGGTCGCGCCCATCGGCGGGCACTCTGGCAATGGCCTCGGCGAGGCCTGGAATGTCGTGCAGGTATTCAGTCATGTCGCGGCTCCATCGCAAAGTCCGTGGCTGCGTCCAGCCGGAGACCTAAATTTTGCATAAAAAGTTGATTCTTCATGGCACCCGCCTGGGCGATAGGGCGCGCCACATCGCGGTGGGCCGTGGCACCCGACGCGGACTGCTGCGCTGGTGGGCTCACCAGGCGCGAAAGCACGCCGCGCCCATGGTTGCTCCCTCCACACTGGCACTCGCACGTCCCGGTGGCGCTGCCATGCAGGCACTTGGCGTTGCAGTCGTGCCGTGAAGTCTGGGCCTTGTAGTCGATCCGCCGCGTCACGGGCAGCGGGCCGCCAGGGCCTTCCAGCGGATAGCCGACCCAGGGCGAGTAGCCGTCGGCGCGCAGCCCGGCTATCCCAGGAAAGCGCTGCGCGAACTCCGGCTTGGCCATGGGCCACACGCCCTGAAGCGGGACCGGCTCGGGGCCGGGCCCCAGATCGCAGAAGTAGCGCATGCGCGCCATGGCTCATGTCCCAGAGGTCTGCGGCCGCCACTGACTGCACCTGATCATTTATCCATCTTGATCCAGGGCTCCAGCGAGCGCAAAATTTTCAAAAAGCTGCCGTGGGCAGCCGGTGGAGGCCATGCCCGACAGGCAGGCTTCAATTTTTTTGTTCAAACGCACGCATCATAAGGGCTATTAGCATGCGTGGCAAATAATTCGCTTCCCTGAGAATCCGTCATCGTAACCACGTGTTCTGTCCGACAAGAAACACCCCCTTCAATGGGCCAGTCCGCGACAAGTGCGGAACGCCACTCTACTTTCGTTGTTCCGCCATTCAACTTTAGATTTTGGCGCCCCGCGACCGTGAACCTGGGGAGCACCTCGTATCAACGCCAGCTAGCTGAGCGCCAGCGATAAAGGATTGAACTGGAAGTGAGCAATAACACACTTTTTATCGGACCACTGCGGTCGCATTTCAAGGTCAGCTACAGGCTGGTTGCGGACGTTCGCCTGCGTCTGCTTTGCTGCACTTAGGTGCTGGATAACTAGTCCACGCCTGCACGCCACCGCCCATCCGTAACACGTGACTGTTGATGATGGTTGTCGCGACCTCGGCATGAGCCCGTCGTTCCTGCGCGATGCGACAATCTCTGTACCCCTTCAACAAGTGCCGGCGGATGGTGCCCACACTACCGCCACCCTGGCAAAATCCGAGCTTGCGTGATCGCTAAAAAATCGCACCAGGGACAAGTCCAAATCCATGCCACCAAAACCAGGCACGACTCGCAAGTCGCGGAAGACCCAGCATGTAACCGCAGGCGGTGTCATCCAGCCATCCTCGCAAGTTCTTCTGCTGAACCCTGATCAGTGGGAGGAGTTCATTTTGGCAGCCGCGCGCCAGCGAGTGCATTCAGGGGGCGCCCAATATGCGGCGATCAAGCGGCTAGGCGGGGCGGGCGACGGCGGCCGCGACATCGAGGCGCGGTATGGTCCGGCGTTGGTGCGTGATGGGTGGGACTTGTACCAGGCCAAGCACTACAAGCAGGGACTGACGCAGAGCGACGCATTTCCGGAGATGGCGAAGTTCTTCAAGCAGTTGGCCTTGAAGACCTACCCGCGTCCAAATTTCTACTACTTCTGCTGCCCGCATGCGGTGGGCAACGAGCTACACAACACGATGGCCTCTGGGGCCGCTGCCTTCAAGGCAAAGTTCATCGATGCATGGAAGAACGAGAACACAGGCATGAAGGGCAGAGCCGCCGAGTTGACCAAGGAAGTCCAGGCGGCAATCGACGATTTCGACTTTGACCGCTTCATCGAGTGCCCGGTGCATGACCTGTTGGCCTGGCACGCGCTCGACAAGGCCGCCCACTATCAACAGTTCGGAATCGTGCCGGAACGCGGCGACGATGATCCGATGCCAGCCCAGCCCGCTGGGCACGAGAGCGTATACGTCGACGAACTCTTGCGCGTCTACAGCGAGCACAAAGCATCGCCCGTCGCCCTTGCTGACCTCCAGGGCAGCGATTACGAAGACCACTTCGATTCGCATCGACAAGTCTTCTATTGCGCTGAAGGACTGCAACGATTCAGTCGCGACATATACCCCAACGAGCCCGAGTTCGAGCGGCTGTTAGACATGGTCCATGCGGGCGTCCGCCCCACGGTCGCCCAACTCCGCCTAAAGACGGGTATGGAACGGGTCGACGCTGCCGTAGAAAAGGCGTCGACGCTGCAGGTCCAGGAGAGCCGTCTGTCTCTCCAGCTTCGTGGGGGGGACCTGCCCGGCACCTGCCATCACCTCGCCAACGCCGGTAGGCTGAAGTGGGTCAAGTGAAAAAGTCCAAGCCTCTCGCCGCTTTCAACTCGCCGTTCGAACTGGGCGTTCGGATGGTGTATCTGCTCAATTCCTTGCAGCCGGCCGGCGCCGACCTCCAAAAACTGGTCCTGCTCGACTACGCCATCGTGTATTCAGACGATCTCGGTGGGCCACCTAGCCTTCACACGCCTGTGCCCTACCGCGGCAGCGAATACATGAGTCGCCGTGACCTCATCGCACAAGGCCTATACCTGATGAGCACCCGCGGTCTCGTCGCCGTGGTCATGGATGAGGCCGGCATCACCTACTTCGCCGGTGACACCGCTAGAAGCATGGTCGGCGCGTTGACGTCACCCTACCTGCGTGAGTTGGAAGGCCGGTGCCGCTGGGCGGCCACCACCTTCGCCACCCTAAGCTCGAGAGACATGACCGAGAGATTCGCCCAACAAGGCTATCTGTGGGGGGCCGAATTTGAAGGTGCCGCCGCGAGGGAGCACCAATGACAATAACGCTGAAGCACCTGTCGGTTCATGGTCCGGGCCTCTTGCCCGCCGTTGTCGTCTTTGATGGTCGACGCACCCTCATCCGCGGCCCGAGTGATACAGGTAAGTCGCACATCTGGAAATGCATTTGGTTCCTACTGGGCGGCACCGCGACACTCGAACAGTTTCCGGAGTCGCAGGGATACGACTCGCTGGAGCTCGCCTTCCTGCATGGTGAGCATGAATACCTTGTTCGTAAGGCGATGTCTGGCGGTGCCGCGCGCGTTCTGGTGCGATTGGACGATCTTTGGGTTCGGGACGGTACCCCGAACCCGCTCGAAGACGTCAATCAGGATCTTGGCGAGCTGCTCGTCCAGCTGTCTGGCGCTGCAGGCAAACAGGTGCTTCGCAAGCGAAGTGAAAAAGGCCCCATCACTGGTGACGACCTGCGGCATTGGGCGCTCCTCTCCCAGCCCGGAATGATTTCCGAGGACGCGACGAAGGGTAAGGGTCATGGCAAGGACAAGCACGTCTCGTCCTTCTCGCTGTTCCTGAGCGGCCTTGATGACTCCGCGGTCGAGCTCTATAAGACCGCTTCCGAAAAAGACCAGGCCAAGGGAAGATTGGCGGCGGCCGAGGCGGAACTGGCTCGCCTTCAGGGAGTGATTCCAGCGGACACAGATCGAGCATCAGCCGTTGCAGCTTTGGCGCAAGTCGATGAGCGGCTGGACATGTTTGCCACGCAACTCCAGGCGCGTTCTTCTGTTCTGAAGGAGCTACGGCAGCAGATATTTGCGGAGGGAGAAGCCCTGAGTACCGCGATGACACAACAGGCCAGTGCAACGTCGATGCGCGAACGCTTCACGCTGCTGGACCTGAAGTATTCGAGCGACCTTGCCCGGCTCGGAGCCACGGACGAAGGCATCCAGTTCTTCGAGGCCTTGACGGAGACTCCCTGTCCACTCTGCGGCACGTCGGTAGAACAGCACGTCGATCCCGGAAACCTGAAGCCCCGGGCGCCAACAAAGTACCGCGACGCGATCGCGGCCGAGGCGGAAAAGATCCGCGCACTCCGTCGCGGACTGCAGCCATCCCTGGCCCAAGAACAGACGCGTCTCGCCGCCGCAACTGCTGATGTGCAACGGCTTACGACATCGCTGAAGGCATTGGAGGAACAGGAGAAGGCCGTGCTTCGTAGTGCATCGCTGGAGTTCGACTCAGACCCACGCGAACTCGCCGAGTCCCATACGCGGTTGTCATCACTCATCGACGCATTTGATGAGACCGTTCGGCTGACGGCGGCAATCGACCACCTCAAGGAAGCCACGAAACAGAAGCAGACGGCCCTCGTTCGAAACATTGGACAGCACGGCGACGACGTCGGGGCGATCGCACGCCAGATGCTCAACGACTGGGGGTTCACGTCCATCCAGTCTGTATACGTCGACCCGAAGGCCTGCGACCTGGTCATCGATGGCCGCAGACGCCTAAGCTATGGAGCGGGCAAGCGTGGCCTGTTCCTGTCCGCTATGACGATAGCCTTGATGCAGCATGCTCTAAGAAGTGGGCACCCTCACCTCGGCGTCGTCGTGCTGGATTCGCCGCTGAAAGCCTACGCCCAGAAAGAGTCGCCGGACAAGGACCGGGAGATCCCCACAGCCACGGTGAACACGAGCTTTTACGCTTGGCTTTCCCGCTTCCAAGGCCCCGGCCAAATCGTCGTTCTGGAAAACGAACCGGTGGATCCGGTCACGGCCCGCGCTTTGGACGCTATCGAGTTCACCGACGACTACGCCCGCGGACGGCAAGGGTTCTATCCGCCCAGACCGATGATTGTTCCGCCGCCAGGGCCGAGCGACGGGGCCGAGTTCGACGATCTTGCGTAAGTCGCCACTCGTGCCCCCGATCCACGACGCCAGCTGACCAGCGCGCCAGCCCTTGGAGTCCGGCACTGCAGCCACCGACGTGGGCAGGCTGGCGCGGTGCATGGGCACGCGCTACAACTTCCCGCCGCGCATCGCGCGCCCAGCTTCTCCGCGACTGCTGCGACAGTCTCTGCCTTGCCGACCGGGGCGCCCTGCTGTGTTGCGCTCGTTGCTGCCCAACTAGCCCTGGAGGATCACAGCACACCCCTGAACTGTCGCGCACCTGCACCTAAACGGGGGCGGCCGACAGAATGCCCACCAGCCCCTCCAACTGGAGCTACCTCACCACCCATGCACCTCATTTCGCGGAGCATTGCATACCTTTGGCGCGCATGCTGGTGACGAAGGCAACGGCCTTCTGGGCACAGATCTCGGGGCGGTGGTCGGAGTGCCAGATCACGTCCTGCCCGCCATCATCCCTCCGATAGATAGCATCGCAGCCATCACCCTTCTGAGTCACGCGAACCGTTCGCCCGATGCCTGCCAAAGTACAGTTGTAGCTCCCAACAACGGCCCCCGAGGGCCCCTCGCTGGTCCAAACGATTGGATCACCTCCACGACCATATCGCACCACGGAGGTGAAGGGCGGCTTGGGACCAACGTAGGTCAACACCACAGTCGGCTGACCGTAGCCCATCGCGGCAGACTTTCCAGTCGTCCAGGTGAGAGTCCACCGATTCTTCATCAGCGGAATCGCTTCAATCTTGGGCAGTTGGGAGATCTTCGCCATCAGCGCGTTCTTCTTGCCCTCTACCGAGTTGGGATCAATCCCGGTCCATTTGCCAATGTACTGCTGGGGATCGAGCTTCGACGTATCAAAACGCGGCCTACCCTTGGCATCCTTCAGGATCCTTCCCTGAGCATCTTTTGCCCATGTCGTTTTCGACACGCAGTCAACGTCCCGGGCCGATATGCACTGCACGGTGTCCCAGGCGTCCTTGGCCTTAGGCGAGAACGCCTTCGCCTTGTCGTTTCCCGCTTGTACCAGCACGGCTCCGGCCGACTTTAGAAATCCCTCTTTGATCGCTTGCTCATCGCCCCCAGCGGCTGCAATCGCGATCCCTCCGGCCGCACCTGCCATTGCGGATTTCTTGACAACCTCGCCCATGGTTCCACTGGGCATGCTGGACACCGAACTACCCGCCTGCGCGGTTGCCGCAGCAAGAAAGCCGGCGCGAAGGGCCTGGTCGGCGTTGCCCGTCGCTCGATACGTAGCCCATGCTGCATACGCTGCAGCGCCACCAGGTCCACCATAGACCGCGGCGGCCGACGAGGCGGCTGCGGCGATGAGCGTGCTTTCCTGCGTCGCTCTGGCGAAGTTGGCTTCTTGGGCCTGCAACGGTTCAACGCCCAGGCCCCACATTGCGTCAATGACCTTGCCCTCGCGCAGGCGCCTGTCCGCGTTCTTCAGCGCGCTTTCATAGGACTTGATCTGATTCGTCGTGTAGTTGGCGGCTGCGTTCGTCGCATCGACTGTGTCCTGAAAACTTCGCTTGGTTTGCTCCGCCGAGTCTTTCCATGCCTTCACGTAGGTGGCTGTTGCATCCTGACCCGCCTTTACGAAGGTGTTGACAGTGTCCCCGCCAGCTTTTTCGATTGTGGTAACCGTGTCGCCACCGGCCTTCTCAAGCGTTTTGACGGTGTCTCCGCCGGCTTTCTTGATGGTCGTGAGAGTGTCTTGGCCAAGCTTCTCCACCTCTTTTGCGACGTGGTTCACGGCGTCCTTCCCGGCCTCTCCGATCTGCCCCACTGTGCCACCGATCTTCGGGAGGCACTTGCAGTCCTTCACCTCTTGGGCACAACCACCACCAAACGGCCTCGGGAGGAGGCAGGCCGAGTAACACTGCTCATATTCGTTGGCACCGCACGGGTAGGCGATCGCCGGGACAAGAAAGCATGCAAGAGCGAGTAACTTTTTCATTGGGTTCCCTCCGGTACCTGTCAAGCGCACACGAATCGACTGCTCGCTGACATTTATGCTGGAACCCTCCGAGGGTGTCAACGAATCCTTGGCAGCCGGTGCACATCCTTCCGGGCATCCTTTGGGTGAACGCCAGCCTCTTTCAAGGGGAGCCATCGAACACTATGCTTGGAGGTCGGCACCTACCCCAGGGCTGCGCCACGGGACTTCCATTGGCCGCGAGCGATACGTTCGAACCACACACCCTGCACATGGAAATCTTGTCGATGCTTCAGGCTACAAAGCCGCGGTGGTGGACGCCAGTCACCGGACATGCTCTGAGCATCCGAACAGCACTCGGAATGCTAGCCATCGCCTGCATCCTTCCGATCTCTGTCGAGGCAGTCCTTCTGTTCGTGAGCTACTACGAACGCAAGCGGGAGCAGCTCAAAGCCGTGAACGACACGTATGGCCACGGCTGGGCGGCGACGAGTTTGCCCTCGCGCTGGCCTACACCGGGCTGGACCAGGCCCGAACCCTCGCCAGCCGGTTGGTGGAGCAGCTCTCCGCGCCCCACCCGATCGGCACAGTCAGGGCCACGATCACAGCAAGCCTCGGCATCTCGCATTTTCCGGGCACCGCCAACGACGTCGACACTTTGATGCGAAAGGCGGATCACGCCATGTACAGTGCGAAAGCGGCCGGGAAGCGCTGCGTGGTCTGGTCACAGCGAGCTAGACCGCTGAGTTCCAAACCCGTGCCAACGATGGACCGGCCAGCAGCTCGGCAGCCGCTGACCAGCTACATCATTTCTTCTGGCGGGATTCAGCCAGCATGTTCATTGCCGTTTCGAGCGTTGCCGCAATACTCCGGGCCGCCGTAACAATCTCTGCCATCACCGGCTCGGGGTTACCTGGCTCAACGATTTCGAACCGGGCTGGGACACTTTGGCGCGCAGCTGCCCCGGGCACTGGACTGCCAGGCGCCGCTCCAATTTGGCCTGACGCCGCGGCACCCCCGGCGCCCTGCGGTGCCGATCGCGAGCCAGCCGCTGCTCCTGGCCCAGTAGGCAACGCACGCTGCCGCCCTTCAACCTTTGCATCCGTCGCCTCCATCTTGGTTGGAGCACTCGCAGAGCCTCCAATCGCCTGGCCGCTGGCCGCCGCCGCATTCGCAGGGGGAGGAGGTGTCTCGGAGGACGACGAGCCGCCCGCGCTCGCCTGAGCCGCGGCACTGACGAGTTCATTCATGGCCTCGCCCGCACCCGCACCCACTTCCGTCTGCGACCGACGGGTTCTACCGCGCGCCGTGGGAAGCTGACGAATCACAAATTCGTCGAACTTCCCTCGCACCTGGCTGCCCCAGGAATGCCCGTGCTGCTGCAAAGCATTACTCAGCATTTCCACGTCACTGAGGAACATACGGCGACGAGCACTGAGCCAGCCGTTTAGCATCCATAACTCGATGCCAAGCCAGGAAGTGATCTCGGGCTTGAGGCCAGGCCTTGACGAGATCTCCTTCGAAAGCCATGCCGCAAACAGGTCGTAGCGATCTTCTACGCCGCGGCTGGGGCCCGCAGCTCGCTGGTCGGCGTTCGCAGCTACAGAAGACGGCGCAGCGGGAGCGCTGACCTGCTGGCTCAGCCCACCACCTGAGGTGGCGCCCATTTCGTTCACGTCAGATTGGACTCGGAGTGCGGTCATTGTGGTCTCCCTCATTGGGTTGTGCGTCTCGTCTTCATCTTCAGCCTGGAAAGACTTGATCCGTTCGACAAAGGTGTCATCAAGTACAGCTCCGACCGTATCAAACCAACTGGGCGCCTGGATCATTCTGCCCATGTGCTCTGCCAGCTGGTCATCAATCACTTCCTCCTGTGCCAAGATCCGCTCCGCGCGGTCCTTCGAGACATGGGCCTTTGTTGCCGTCAACAGCACGTCAGAACCTAAAGCGAGATGAAGCAGCTTAAAGTTCTGGTATCTCGTCAAAAAGATGCCGCGCGGCGCCACTGCATCGGGCCGGCCAGCCCTGACCATCTGGGCACTTTTCCCATGCCCTTGGTGTCGCTGACCACTGGTCCACGCCTTCATGATTGCTCCTGCTCGAATCAAAATATATCGAGGTACTAAGTTTGCTTATTTGTTAATTATGCCAGCTTTGGACGACTGCACCAATACGGAAACCACCTACCAAATTGCTACCGACGTCGACAAGTGACCAAACAGGTATGGTTTCGACGCTGCCTCGCCCCCTATCGAACCTGCTCACGCCGATCATCCGTGCGCCAAGATCCGCCGCTGGCAATAGATACGCCCAAACCTACGCTTCCAACTCGACTCCTACGTCGAGGATACCGATGGAATGCAACCCGGCAGCGGAAAAAGTCCGCACCGTGGACTTTTGGCGCGATTTTGACACCAGGCGCCAAACAATCGCATCAAATTTGCAATACGTTTTGGCACCGTCTTAGTGCCACAACAAAACTATCGGAACAATTTAGCGTTATCAAAAACCGTTGTTCCGAAAACCAACAGGGCTGCAAGTATCAGTGGGTTTATATCATCAGCTGGACTCACTCATATTCGCTCTACGTGCAGGCACGTGGGAATTGGAAGAACCAGTTTCACCTGCGAACGTAACATCAATATTCAGATTCAATTCGAATAACCGGACAACTCATTCTCGAGGCCAACCCGCACGACCTGGGGATGTGCGATTAGGCGCGGCAAAACCATCAACCCAGCATTCAGGGCAGGCCTTCGTTTCATCGATGCGACGCCCACCCCCTTGGTTATCACTTTTCTGGTGACAAGAAGGACCGTAAACCAATCCGCCTCCCCCGAGGCTCCTTCAACTATCCGGAGAGTTCCCATGAACACGTTCGCAATCGACAACACGTCTGTAGCCGCTGACCAAGCTCAACGCGCCTGGAACATGTCTATCGCTCGGAACTTTCCGGGCACTGACACTGTCGTCGCTAAGACTTTTCAAGAAGTCTCTTCTCAGAAGGACCTTTACGTCCTCAATAAACTCTTCAGGTCCTATTGGGCTGCGGTTGAGCGCGCTTCCGTGCGTGGTGACAAGCGTCAAGGCGATATTGCTTTGGCTGCACTTTATGTGGTTCAAGGTCAGATGGATTATCTTCGCGCCATGAACCCTTCGACCAGCAACTGATTTACTGGCGAAATAGCAAAAGAGGACACTATGTGTCCTCTTTTTTTTGCCCGAGCGAAACTGAACCTGTCCCTTCGTGATGTAGATTCTTGGGGCCAAATCCAGCTAGTTGATGGTGGAACTCAAAGGCACCATAGGTTCGCGCAGCAGGAGCAAGCCGCGCATCTCGATCACTTCAGCGTCCTGCGGCAGCTGCGCGAAGACGTCCTCGACGCTCACCAGCAGATAGGACTCAAGGGCCAGCACGCTGGACATGGCGCTCACGGGAACGTACGGCTTTGCCCGGGGGTAGAACGAGTCCACCAGGTCAACAAACCTGTTGGAAGCTTCTACCAGCTCAAGCGCACGTTCTGCGTTGCCGCGGCCGAGCTCGCGGAAAGACGCTTCCAACAGTGTTTCCATGCTTAGACCCCTTTCGCCTGATTCGATTCTTCCATTCCTGGCCGCGAGACTTTCCAGCCGAGTCCGCGCACCACGCCCCAAATGCTACCTCCAGTCACGGCGATCGCGAAGATGGCCAGCAAGAGAGGCGATATCCCAAGCTTCTCAGCAACAGACTCATGCGAAATGCCCAGATAGTTGGCGATCAGCACGAAGGGCAGCACTGCCATGAAGACGCCGAACATCACGTCGAGCCGCTTGAGAACCCCCCATTTGGACCGGCGGATGCCAACCGCCACTTCAACCGAGGCAGCAAACTCCTCTCGGGCCTTGCGCTGTGTCAGCTCTATCGCAGTGGTCGCCACGAGGAGCAGCCCGGCCAGTACGGCAGTGAGCCACTTGAACTCGATCACCTTGGCAGGCATTGGGATGACCTCGAACACGACGATCAACAGCGCGATCGCCGCCATTCCGGTGAATACTTGAGTACGTTGGAGATTCATGGTTTTCCTTTCAGTGGTGGAAGTACGGGGTTTCAACAATCAGTCTGCAGCGAGCAACTCGCGGATGCGCCGGATCCGACGGGCAATCAGGAAGCTGACTAGGAGCCACGCGCCCAGGGCGGCAGTTGCCGTCGCTGTCATTGTTGCCAGGGCCCAGGCAGCCATACGAGCAATTGCCACGCGCCCTTCCCGCTCGGTTGAGTAGGTTCTGGCGCTGTCCGATTGGGCCGCACCATAGGCACTCTTCTCTAGGGCATACAGAACATCAGCCCTCGGCTGGAACGCTTTCTGCCCAGCGAGCTTCGCCAGTACCGCTTTTGCCTGCGACTGACGCGGTTGCTCCCCCTTCCGAGGGCCCATCTGGGCAAGTACGAATTCACCCTCCAGCTGCACGGCTCGGTCCAGATCTGCAACGATGGAGCGAAGACCTACGGCATCGTGCCGTTCAATGGCTTCTTGCGCGATGACGGCCAGCGAACGGCCTTTGGAATCCCCTCCCATAGAGTCGAGGATCGACGGCATGAGTGCCAGCGTACATGCTGTCGATATGCCAACGATTGGGGCCATGATCGACTGTTTGGTTACCCCCACCGCGAGGCCTGTTAGCAGCATTGCTACTGCGAGCGCCTTCACCATATACCCGCTGGCAAAGCCATCCAGCTGCTCGAAGACCGCTGCTACTTCGGGACTGTGCCCTGTACCACCGCTCCCAGCCATTCTGAGGGCAGTTCCAAGGGACTCGGGGACCTGAATCTCGGATATCGCCGACTGGGGACCAACCTGGCCAACGAGCACCGCGGCGCACACGGTGACCGCCAGCATCCCGAGCACTATCCAGGTCGCCCGCGTCTGGCCCAGTGCCCATCGTTCGCGGCGGCTCGCAAGCTCCGATACGGCGAGCTTGGCATCAACGGAAGCACTCGATCTCATGCCGCCTCCTGGTAAGAAACTGTCCCCGCCGCCGGTGTACGCGACAACTTGGCTTGCAGGTCGCTTCGCATGCTCTCTATCTGTGCTTCGGCCTGCCGGAAGCTCTGGATCCCTTCGTGGTGAATGCGGATGACGTCTTCGACCGACTTGATCAACGTGGTCTGAACCTCGCGCAGCGTGTCCACATCGATGACCAGGCGCTGATTCGCTTTTGCTGTCTCGACGGAGTTGCGGTGCAGCAGGGCAGCATTGCGCTTGAGCAGGTCATTTGTCGTGTTGTCGATGGTGTCCGCGAGCTCCACCGCATTGCGCTGCTCATTGAGCGTCAGCTTCAGCATGAACTGGCGCTTCCAGGCGGGTACAGTGATCTCCCGGACCGTGTGGAACTTGTCCGCAAGCATCTGGTTGTTCGACTGAATCAGCCGAATCATTGGCAGGCTCTGCAGGGCGGAGTGCTGCAGCACCATCAGGTCGTTGATCCGCTTCTCCAGATTGGTGGCCACCGTTTCGAGGTCCGCGACCTCGTGCGCAGCCTGGATATCCCCCTGGCCACCTTCTCGCAACTGGACGAGTTGCGCCCGGACCTCGGCAAGCCGCATCTTCCCCGCTGCGACATGGATACCGAGGAGGCGGTGCTCTTCCCGGACTCCGACGTGCATATCCTCCAGCCCCGCGTTCCGCTCGCGAATACCGGATTGCGTTGCTTCCACTTCCCGCACAAGGCTATCGATCTGCTGGCGGGTGCTGTCGAATTCCCCCATGATGCGGCCAGAGCGCAGGCGAATCCGGTCAACCAAGGGACCCACGATAGGCAGGCGAGAGCGCTTGTCCGAGAGCACCCCGAGGTTCATCCGCTTGGCGACATGCACTACAGCGGAGAGCTTCTCGCCGGCGACGTCGAGGTCACGGTTTCGCACCTGGTCCAGCAAGCTGTCCGCATAGCGAGAAGTGTGCTCGCCGACGTCCCGACCGAACTCTGAGACGGTGAGCGGGTTTTCTGGCTGGATGCGCATCGCAACCTGGGAGATCTCGGCCTGGTCGGCGGCCGTGAGACCGAGCTTGCGCAGCTCGCCTTCGTCGAGTGTCACGAGGGAGTTTCCTGGGCGGGTAGCAATGGAACTTTTCATGTTGATCTCCTGGGGTATTACTTGACGCCTTCAAGGCTCTTCGAGAGGCTTCGCATGAGCGCCGTGTGAGCCTTCGCAGCCTCGCCAACCATGGCCGGATCCATGTGCTTCGAGGTGATCAGGGCCAGCGTGTGCTGACGCCAAACGGGCACGAGCACGCTCTTGGTTTCAGCGAATCGATCCAGCATGTCCACCGCCTGAGCCCGCGTGAGCTTCATCTGCATGAACGACATGGCGTGGGAAGCGCGCAAGGTAGCGAGGTTCGCCAGCTTTCTGGCAAATCGCTCGCGCGGCTTGTCAAACTCCAGCTGTCCAGCAGCTGCCATCCCCGCCTGGGGGTTCTCGTCCAGGTACTCCTGGCCGGCGCGGATGAGATCGTCAAGGCGTGCTGTCTCTACTTCGTGGGTCGACAGGCTCTGGTCCACCATCCGCAAGGTGTCCCGCACCGATTGCTCAATGCCAGCTGCCGCCTGGATAAGCTCATCGAGAGACTTTCTCGCCACGTCGTACCGGACGCGACGCTCCACATGGCGGCCCAGCAGCTTGTCGAGCCAGTTAGGCGCCTTGGCAATTTGCTTGGGATCAGCGTCGGAGAGCTTGTTCACGATCGCCTCGATCGCCTCCGCGAGCCGCGAGACTGCACCCCGCTCCATCAAGTCGGAGAGCGCCTGCATAGCCTCCTTGCCCGATGCGCCGTCTCCGTACTCCGCGACCCTGGATGAGTCCGCGAACAGCGCCGGCAGCACATCCCGCTTAAGTTCCTCCACTGACTTCATTCCCGTACTCCTTTACTCAGATCACGCCGATAGGCCCACGGAGCCACAACATCTCGTTCCTCCCACAGGCCCCGGGCACTTGCGCGTGCGAAGGCCTCTGCTGCCTCATAGGCATTCCGGTCTGCGCTTGACTGCTCCCGTGCGTAGGCCTTGTGGTGCCAGGCCCAGCCCAGGGATACCAGCAACAAGTTGATGTCCCTGCCGCCGCTGAACACCGTGCAGATCTCGCGACTTCGTTGCCCTTCGGGCCTTCGCTCCTGCTTGCTGCAACGCAGCGAGACACGTCGGCCGTGCACCATCAGCTCCTGCTTGGCTCGTTGACCGAACGCCTGCGATCGTTCGGGCGCGTCAATCGCCGCGAGACGCACGCGGTACGCCACGGTGCCGGTCGAAACATCCAACGTGTCCCCGTCCACCACGCCCACGACCGTTCCTTCCACGTCGCCAATCGGATTGGCGAAGGCTTGGGCGCCAAAGCACACCAGCAGCGCAGACAGAATCAAATTCACCATGAATCACCCCCTCTAGAAGCGCGTAGTGGCGCGAAGGGCGTCCAACTCAGCATCCGTCGTCGGGCGCTTCGCCTCAGCGACCTCGCGCTGCGCGCCTGGTGGCTGAGGGATGCGTTGAGCATCGGCAGGCATCGGGGGTGCCACTTGGGTGGAGGGGCGTACAGCGCGGGGTGCCCGTTGAGGCGCTAGGCCGCGCAGAAAGTCGTCCACATTCACAAGGCCCGCAGCGATCGCCTGGGCGGTAGCGAATCGCACGAACGCGCCGCCCGCACGGAACGGCAGCTTCGACAGTGCTTGATGCACCGCCTGGTCCCGGTACGGGTCCGCCCGGAAGGAAACGCGTATGGACTCCAGGGGTTCGCTGTCTCTGATCCAGTTCGCCATGTTCACCCCGCAGTGGCCAGATTCATACCTTCGAGGTACTGCTTGGCCTTGCCATAGCGGTAGTAGCCCTCGCTGATGATGAAGCGCGACCCATGAAGGGCTGCACAGTCCTCCTGGTGATCGTCGCTCACAAGACGCGTGTGACGCCACACAGCTTTCATGCGTGTCGCAAGTGCCGAGGCAGAGCCACCCGCGACCAGCACCCCAGAAAGCAGCTCAACACGATCACCGAGCAGGCGTGACGCCTGGTCAAAGATGTTGGAGAACAATTGAGCGAAGGCATCGTCGATCTCCATGGAGACGTCCACCTCCTCGCCCATGTGGCGGAGCTTCCCAACGGGCAAGATGCGCTCGATGTCGATAAGCGTGCGCTTGATGCCCCGGGCTTCGAGCGCGCGCATCACGGTTTCCGCCACCACCCGCACGCCCTCGTATCGGCCGGAGCAGGACTCGATGTAGCGACCGTTCTCATACAGTACGAAATCCGTGGTGAAGTAGCCCACGTCTACTACCGCCCAAGACTCGTTCGTAGGGCTGACACCTGGGCGCAGCCCGCCCTGCCGTGTGTAGATGTGCGCAAAGTAGGCAGCGTCCGGCTGCTGCATGACCAGAACCCGCGCATCCTGACCAAGGATCGAGGTCATCCGCTTCCCGACGGCGTCGCGATGAGGGACATACGATCCCACCGGTAGTCCAACGATCCAGAACTGCTGGCCCTTGACCCCGGCCGCTTCGATCCGACGCTTGGCAAGTTCAACAAGGGCGGCGAACTCGTCAGTTTCCACCCAACGATCGTTCAGGCCCGACGCGGTGGCCGCTTTCCCCTGATGCCGCGCCGTGTCACCCACAAACCAATCCCGCCCGCCAACTTCAACCGTTTCCGCCTTCGCCCTCTCTGCCTCTGCGGGACTCGAGATTGGCTGGGCCAGGCAGGCGATGGAAGGGAACAACATGCGACGCACCCCAACGGGAGCGTCGAATGTCAGTTTGCAAGCAGAGTGGCCAAGGTCAAATCCAATCACGGGACAGGTCATGAGATAGCTTTCCAGTAGTGATAACAAATGTTGCGTATCAAATTATAAATGTTTTTTGCCACCTGGCAACATTGTTACGCTCTTTTGACGCCAAATCTGCGCCCAGCTGGCAGTCAGCACCAAGCAAGCCAACAGCGGTGGCGCCATATTGGCCCCCAGCACTAGCAATGGGTCTTCTCCGCGCCCACGCTGGCGCCAATCCTGCGCTTCAGGCGAAAAAAAAGCCCGTCGAACGGGCCAAATGGGGGAGGAGAAGGCTATTGCTACTTCACAGAGGCGATGTTCTTGTTCAACTCATCGGCAGTAACAAATCCGGGAAGGCGCCGGCCGTCTGCCAGAAAGATAGTGGGAGTGCCTTGAATTCCCAAGGTATTGCCGAGTTCCAGGTTCTTATCGACCACCGAAGAGTCACAGGAAGAATTCGAACCAGGAATTGGCCCCCCACTCATAATGTCGGACCAGGCCTTGGCTCTATTCGGGGCGCACCAAATTCCACGCGCCTTGGAAACCGAGTCGGCGCCAAGCACTGGCATCAAGAAGGTATAGACGGTTACGTTATCTACTTTCTTGAGCTCTGAATGCAACCGTTTGCAGAATCCACAATTGGGGTCTTCAAAGACAGCAATCTTGGCCTGCCCGTTCCCCTTCACCGTCTTAATCGCGCGCTCCAGCGGCAGCGATTTGAAATCAACCTTGTTCAATTCCGAACGGCGCTCGTCCGTGAGATTCTTTTGAGTACTCGGGTCGATGAGATTACCGAGCATCACATAGTCCACCGTTGGATTCGTGTAAACAATGTTTCCACCCCCAAGGTGCACTTCAAACAGGTCTGGAAAGGGCGTGGCCTGGACAGAGATCCCCGGAGACTTGGTAATCTCCTTCATCTTGGCAAGGATGGCATCCTCTTTCGGGCTAGCAAAAACCGACATGGAAGCCGCAATAGATAGCAGCGCAAATACTCGTTTCATTCGATTACCTCGGGTTGGAAAAATGGATTTTGAGCGTATTTCACTTGGAAGCCGGAACTTCTTCCTTCGAAGCCTCGTGCTTGAGACTATTCAAGAGTTCTCGAGCTTCCTCTATTTCTGGGATCTTCTTGTTGCCAGATGACGGGCGCTCGGGTTCAGCCTTCAAACCCTCTTGCGCAGTATTCGAGGGTTTCTGCGCGCTGCACTTCAGTTCCTCAGTTGACTTTCTGAGTACAACTTTTGCAAAAATTCCATTCAAGCCGTTTCGCACGACATTCAAGGAGTCGCCTATCCCGACTGCAGTCCCCTTTGATACGAACGGTTCGGCGACGAATATCGTAGCGTGCACGACAGCGGCCGGAAGCCAGTCGAATCGAGAAAGGCGCTCACAGGGATCATTCGTGAGCAACATCGCCCCAACCCAAACGATCAAAGCACCACTGACGATGGCTCCGCACACTTCCTTGATGAGCTTTGGCACAGCAACATTCCTTTTTTTGATACGGGCGCATTGTAGCAGCACCAAAAAGATTTGTTACCGGCCTACACCCCGCGACCTGGCCGCACTCGGTGCCGACTGAGCTACCCGCGTCCTGGCCCGCTTACATAACTTATTAGGGGTCGCCACATGCTCCCGCTAGTCTCGGTCGAGACACCCCGCGCCTAGTCTTGCATGCTTCCAGGCCCTTAGCCACTCGCGAGTAGTGGCCGCAAGGCATCGGAATCATGGGCCCGATTTCGCCGGAGCCGCACGTGCTCCAGAGGCGTGGCGCGTGTCAATACGCATGCACGATTTCTGCACGGTGCTGATGTTCTAGAATTGTTACGTCCTCGCAACGGGGCAGCTGTGCCGCTGGAGCGCGGCCCAGCCCGGATATCAAAAGTTTGAGAGCATTCAATGGTTTTCAGTTCTCCCAATGGCCGATTCCGCCTTCCTGATCCTGGCGCGTCTCCTGGCAGTCGCCGCGACTCGCAGTGGGCCGAGCTTAAAAACACAGAACTTGGCGTGGGAATCGCTGGGCTCTTTGATCGGCTTCACAAAATCGATGAGCTTATCGACTATTCGGCGCTTCTCCTGAGGATTGGCCAGCCTCCCATGCACGGGAAGCTCGATATTCGCTGGTATCGGAAGCACGATGGTCGTCCCAATACTCCAGCCCTGGTGCGCTGGTTCTCGACGGGCACAGGTCGCAGCTACACCCGGACTGTCACTCGATTTCATCCGGACATGGTGGGTGCTGGGCTAGTAGATTTTCCCAACCGGCAACTCGTGACGGATGTGATTCTCAACTTCAAATCCCTTACCGCCGAGCGTGAATCGATAATCGAGTGCCTCAATAGAATCAGCCGAGTATCAAAACTGTCCAGTTCCAAGAACGAAGGCCGCGCCGATGACACCTCCGCTGATCTTCTGGTGATCCACGAGGCTATCGTGCAGAACCTGCAGGTTGCGGGATACGACGTGGACCGTCGATTTCATCCCAAGGTCGTTTGGCGGTTCGAAGATCTCGATACTCCCCTCCCCTCCTCCGCGTGAGTTATCGCAGTTCACGTGCCCCGGTGTATCCGCACCACCACCCTCAGTGGTGCGTCTCTACTCGAAGTGTTGCGCCTGATTCGAATGGCGCCATTTCTCGCACATCGCCTTCCCTCGCCTGTCGCGAATCTCCCGCTTCTCGCTTCTCCCTCCCCACAGCGATTCCATCGCTGTAATGCTCTCGATTTCTCGCCTTCTCTCTCCTCCTCGCTCTGCCTCTCGCTCTCGTTTCTACTCTTCGCATTTCTCCACTCTTCTTCCCCCCTTGCTCCATTCTTGTCCAACTCATTGGACAAAACTTCGCAGTAATGCTCCCTTGTTGTGCTTTTCGATTGTCTTTTTTCCCTGCGGGAGCTCCCCTTCCCTTTCCGGGGTAACCTGTTGCACTACGTTCTGAGTTGCACTGGGTTCATGTGATCCGCCAAGCCGGAGAATCGCGGCATCACTCCTTCGTCGACTCTGCCCGGCACAGCCGGGCACACTCGACCGGGTAACCCGTTACGCATCCTGCGGCCTAGGCAACCCAAACCTCGCTCGACAATGGGAGGTGGCGCGACTGGTGGAGGTCGTACCGCGCCCGGCGCTGCCGGGCGCCACTTTTGGTAACCCGTTACCCGCTCGCTCGTCCCAGGGCTCAGTTTCCATCGAACCGGCCTCCCGCCCGGCCGGTAGGCCGGGCTCACGTTTCCGGTGCAACCCGTTATCCAAGCCCGAACTGCGAGCCACGGTCCTGCGGGTTCCAGCCCGCCCGGCGAAGCCGGGCGGCCGCTTAGGTAACCCGTTGCCACGATCTCTCGAGTCCCGGAAGCCCAGCTTCGCTGGGCCAGACCTTCCCGGCACAGCCGGGCTGATCGCTGGCGCAACCATTTGCGCGGCTTCAGAAATGCTCGCGTTTTGTTTTTTGTTACCTCGGTGGTAAATTGTTGCTCGCAATCACTCCCGAACCCCAGCCATGAGCAACACATCCCTGGTGCCAGACGCCCGCGGCATCGTCGTGGTCCGCGTGCGACGTCATGATTCCTTCCGCACCTCCATCAGCCTGGACGAGACCATCGTCCGCCTGGCCCTCTGCATCTGGAAGACCCATGCGGCGTTCAACGAGTGGCTCTACCTCGCGGTTCGTCGCGTCGATGCCGAGCTCCAGGACAGCTACAACGCCGGGCGCCCACCGGCCCGCGAGAGCGGGTTCTCCAGGCGGGTGAGAGAGCTCATCGTTGCTGAGGCCATTGCGCGACTCGAGGGCCCAGCACCACCCGCGACGACACCGGCGCCAGCGGCACACGCGAAGCAGCTGCAGCTCCCGGGCCTTGTTATCTCCGACACCGCAACAAATGAGAATGTACTCGCCGCTCGCGAGACTTCTCAACCCACTCTCACCTCATAGGAATTCACCATGTATTCTGCAACTATCCTCCTCGGCTACCTCGGCGCGGACCCCGAATCACGCACCACGCGTGAAGGCAAAACTGTCGTGAACTTCCGGATGGCTACATCCGAGTTCATTCAAGGCGAAGAGAAAACCTTCTGGCACAACGTCGTTGTCCTCGGGCGCGACGCCGAAACTGCTGCAAAGCACCTGAAGAAGGGCGCGCCCGTCTTCATTCTTGGATCGCCTCGTGTTCGTTCCTACGAGAAGGACGACCACACCGTGTACGTGCACGAGATCATCTCGAACGTCATGAAGCTGCTCCCAAGCAGCAAGCCATCCGGCAATTCCGCCCCTACACAACCTGCAGGGAAGGGTTCGGGTTCGAACGGCAACTCGACACCTCCTGCCGACGACAACCACGACGACGGTCCCTGGTAAGGACTTCAGGTTCTGACTTTCGAGTCGGCACCTCCAGCAAAGGCCACGACCTCATGGTTGTGGCCTTTTTTTTCTTCACGCACGAGATTTCCACATGCCCTCTACGATCATTCCCCGACTCCACACTTTGACCGTCTTCGACCTCCACGCAGTGACGCTGGAGCTCATCTCCAAAGGGCACGGCAGCCTGCCCGTCTGCACCACAGACGGCCGTGCTCGCTATCCGTTCCAAGTCTTCCCCTCTGCCGGCGAGCCCGCCGGACCAGACGCGCTGCTGATCTACCCACGGCCAGATGCTCATTTCTCGCCCGTGTGTTGGCCTGTGCCGGATGCACCGGCATGCAAAACGACCGAGTGGAACACCCTCGCGGACGAACTGAAGACGCACGCGGAGCCCTTCCAGCCGCCCGCGACTCTAGGCGACGAATTGTCGGCTGCCCAGCTCCAGGCCCTGGAGCGCTTCGCCGCCAAGCATGGTCAGGAATGGAAAGCCGCGCTGTCGGTCGCCTGGGCTTCTGGCCAGGACGAATCGATACCCGACGGTTCCCTGCTTCGTCAGATCCGAAACCAGCTGGGCCCTGAATGGCTTGAGGGCTTCCAAGGGCTTCTCTAGCGATCACGACCAGCTTTCACGTTGCGCCACCGATCCCCATTCGGGCGCGATTCCCAAAAGGCCACAGCCATTCGGTTGTGGCCTTTTTTCCATCCCATTCCCGAAGTTATGTCCTCCTCCAAAAAACCTCACAAACTCGTTTCAGGGCCCCGCTCTCACGCAAAAGACATGGGCGACCTCCTGCGCGCCAATGCCCGGACGCACCGACTGGACACAGTCTTCTCCGACTTCTGCGAAGTCTCTGCACTCTCTTTCAGCAACGCCGTGGATCCCATCCACCGAGATGCCCGCGAGAAACGGTACCTTGAGATCGTTGCAAAGTACCAACCAGAGGAAATCACGCGGTTTTGCCAGGCGCTTGCGGTGCTCGTCGAGTGGCTGAGTCTCGGGATGTGCGATGCACTCGGAGACCTGTTCATGTCGCTCGAGCTTGGCGAACGCGGCAAGGGCCAGTTCTTCACCCCCTACCCCGTCTCAAGCCTCATGGCCCGCATGACAGCAGGCGATGTGAAGGAACAGATCAAGCAGCAGGATCACATCGCCCTCAATGAACCCGCTTGCGGAGCCGGGGGCATGGTCATCGCCTTTGCCGAGGCAATGCTCGATCAGGACGTGAACTACCAGCACTACTTGCACGCCACGCTGCAGGATATCGACTCGACCGCCGTCCACATGGCCTACGTCCAGCTCTCTCTCCTCCATGTGCCCGCCATCGTCATTCACGGCAACTCGCTGGCGATGACAGAGTGGGCGCATTGGGTCACTCCAGCGCACGTTTTGGGAGGATGGGACAAGCGTCTCTACTTTCCAAAAGCAGTCCGCGCAATGCGCGAGGTCCTCAGCATGCCCGCTACCGAAGACCTCGTGTCTTCGCCACAGGAGGTGTCGGTGCCTCCCGCACCCACGCCCATCCCAGAGTCGGCCACGCAATACGTGGTCAACCAGCGCCTTGAGCAACTCGCACTGTTCTAGGTCATCCTCTCACAGCGGCCCCTTCATCGGGGCCGCTTTTTCATTTCTGCTGCGCCGGCCTCGGCTCAGGGCGACACGACTTCGAAGAGCTGGCCGCATCCTTCACAGCGGATCTTGAGCCCGGGCTTTCCCCACACGTTGGTCCGGCATGCGCATTGGTACTTATCACGAAGGCTCTTGTTGGGACGCAGTGCCTCTTGCGGCCTATCCTGCCCCGCGTGCTCCGGGGATTCTCCCAACGCCACGGCCGCCTGCACCCCGGCAACGGCGAGCAGCGCCACCGGCAAGTCCATCGACAGGCCATAGCTCTGCTGGCTGGTCAGTACGACGCGCGCGGAAGGGAACCTGTCGTGCCACGAGATCTGAAAGTCCCGGGTCAGCAGCTTCTCGCATGCGGCCACGAAAGGCCCACCCGCAATGGGATAGTCGGCCATACAATCTCCGACCACTTTTCCGCCTGGCTGGCCGGTGTCGGAGGGCATAAGGCCGATCGATTTCATCTTTTGCCCCCACTCCATGTTGTGGTACCGGGCGCGCCCAGGGTTTCCCTTGTGGTGCTGCCACAGGTGCACCATCTCGTGGCACAGCGTCTGGAGGATCTCGACCAGAGGCAGCGTCGCAAAGTAAGTGGGGTTCATCGCGATCTCGTCCGTGCGCGTTCCATCCGCCCGTTGAAACCGCTCCGCCGAGAAGTACCCGTAGCTTCGCTTTTCTCGCTGCAGCGTTATGAGGCACGGCGGCAGCTCGCCCGCGAAAAGCTCTGCGTTGAAGAAGTCGTAGGCCGCCTGCAGCTCTGAATAGGTCTCCGAGGTTGGGCTTTCAAACTCTCGCGTGGACGGGCGATATGAGGGCATGGTTTGGAACAGCTTGGCGCTCATGTGGAATGGAGCACGTAACAATTGTATGGTGCAATACAGACAATCGCAACAAATCTCAGAGCCCTGCTGGCGTTATCTGGTGGCAACGCTCAATCCATGGTGAAGGACCGCGCCGCGGTCTCAAACAACGCGTTCCACGCACCTTCCCCCTGGAGAAAATCATGAAAGTCACCTTCATCCTCAAAAACCTCGCGGACCAGTTCTACGAAGGCAACGGCGGATCCATTCCTGGGCTACTGCAGCTGTCCGACGAAGACAAGTTCAAGAAGCTCAACAAGATGAGCCTGCTTCCCGAGTGTTCGCACAACTGCACCATGCAAGTCGAACGAGGCGCCTTCCGCGATCAGGTCGAGCTCAACCAGCTGCTTCGCCGTTCCTGCGCATTCACGTGCAAGATCGATCCGCGCCGCGGCTACAAGCTGGCCACATTCGAGATCACTGAGCTTCGCCTACCAGCGCAGCATGGAAGCGGTCCATCCAGCGCCGGGCGAACCGCGAGCTACAAGCCCTTTGCAGAGCCTTCGCTCGACCTGGCCGAGGTTGCCTTGGGATTCTTCCAACCCCGCATCCTTGCTTGAGCACATCCCCAAAACCCAGCGTCACCTCATCGGTGACCTGGGTTTTTTCTTTATGCATCGGTCGCTCACCCAAGCGTCCTCCCTTCAAGTCCAAAGGTCATGAGATCCCCCCAGCGCCTGGTCGGGCGGTCGTTATCCTGCGGCGCCGATCAAAAGACCAGGTAGCTGCATCCCGCAGCTGGTTTTTTGAAAGGTTACCCATGGAAAACACGATAGAAGTCCCAGCGGCGCCCGAGGGCGAACTGATGAAGGTGAAGTGGGCGGACATTGTCCTCGGGGACAATCCGCGCAAGCATTTCGATCCGGACCGACAACGGTCGCTCGAAGCGTCGATTCGTGCCCAAGGCCTTCACACCCCTGTGCTCCTGCGAGAGCTTGCGGATGGCCGCTATGAGCTCGTCGCTGGTGGACGCCGCCATCGAGCCTTCGGCGCCGTGTATGGCCCTGAGGGCCTCATGCCAGCGCTGGTACGCAAAGGCGACCAAGCCTTCGCGAACGCCGCTGCGCTGACTGAGAACATTGAGCGTGAGCCAATGACTCCGGTCGAGGAGGCGGAAGGCGCAGCCAAGACACTTGCAGATTGCAAGGGCGACCGCCCCGAGGCGGCAAAACGGATGGGCTGGTCACTGCCCACACTTGAGAAGCGGCTCGCGCTCATGAACGCCTCGGAGAAGGTACGTGACGCTCTGCAGCACAAAGTCCTGAACCTCGGCCATGCTGAGTTGCTGGCGGCCTGCCGTAAGGAGACCCAGGATTCCGCGCTGGATCACCTTCTCAAGCAGGAGAAGATGTGGACGGTGGTGGAGTTGCGGGCCTATCTGGAGTCTGCTTCGCTGCTCCTGGATAAGGCCATCTTCGACAAGTCGGACTGCGGCCCGTGCCATCACAACAGCTCTCGCCAGTCTGCGCTTTTCGGCGTGGCCATCTCCGATGGCAGGTGCACCAACAAGCAGTGCTTCGACAAGAAGACGGATAAGCAGCTGCAGGCCACTGCCGACAGCCTCAAGGAAGAGTTTCAGGTGGTGCGGATTGTGCGCCCGGGTGAGAACCTGACTGTCATTCCGCTGCACGCGGATGGCCCGAAGGGTGTGGGCGCGGAACAGGCCTTGGCCTGCAGGACCTGCGAGCATTTTGGTGCTGCGGTTTCTGCCGCTCCGGACAAGCTCGGCAAGGTGTTCAAGAACCTGTGCATGAACGTACCATGCAATTCTCAACACGTCGATGCCAGAAAAAAGGAAAGGGAGGCGGCCGAGGCAGAGAAAACGACGGCCAACGGGCCCGCGAAGGCTCAGGGAACAGGCACGAAGGCGGGGATCAGCAAGCCGGGCGGCGCTCCAGCTAGCAAGGCCTCTGCAGCGGCTTCTACCAAGAAGCAGGCTGGAGCGAGTGCAGAGCCAAGCCGGGCCGTGCAGGACTATCGGGAGAAGATCTGGCGGACTGTGTTTCGCAAGGCCGTGCCGAAGCTACCGACATCGCAGAATCGGCAGGTACTGCTGGCGATCTGCATCACCCAGCCATCCTCGCTGGATTCGCACTCGCTGCTGGACGCGATCAAGGAGGCTGCAGGCGAGGATGGGATGACCATCGCGGGCTCTGCCAAGCTGATGAAGCTACCCGAGGCCTACAAGCTCTTCACGGAGATCGAACCTGGGCACCTGCGCATTGCTGTGGACCTGATTGCCGCCCATGTCTCAACCAGCATGTCCGTGGACAACATCCGCGGGCTCTTGAAGGCCATCGAGACCGATCTAACTCAGTACTGGAAGCTCAACAGCGAATTCCTCACTCTTCTGACGAAGAACGAGGTTGACGCCGTGGCCATCGAGCTGGGCTTGAAGGAGAAGCTCGGCGATGGCTATGTGAAAGCACGCAATGGTTCCAAGAAGGAGTTCGTCGATGCCGTTCTAGGCATCAAGGATTTCGAGTACCGGGGCCTGGTTCCCAAGATGATGCGCTTTTAGGCGCCGGCGCACGACGCCCTATTCCCCTACCCCCGGTTGGCATTGCCACCGGGGGTTTTTCTTGTCCATGCGCGCCTAGGTACATTGCTGCGATGGCGTCGCTTGAAGACCTAATCTCCTGCGCCGAGATCACTCGCAAGGCCTTTGAGCCGGGCTTGGCCCGGGATGGCACAGACTGCGCAACAAGTGCCGGGAGCTGCCTCCACGCAGCGGTGCTTCTGGTCGAGATACTGCATCGGTTCACCTTGGCAAAGGCATGCGTTCGGGGCGGCAACGGTGCTCTTGGGCTGGGCGCAATGGACGTCCAAGGCCGCTGGCAAGGACATTACTGGGTAGAGGCCGTGTTGGATGGACAGCGTCAGTTTGTTGTAGACATCACGGCCGACCAATTCGGCTACCCGCCTGTGCGCGTGCTAGCAGCTGCAGAGGCGCTTGGATACCTACCTGGCGATGAGAGTGAGGTGAGCCTGGCTGCGACCAGACTTAAGCCCGATCTGGGCCTCTCTTGACGTCCTTGCTCGGCGCGCCAAGCCCAGACTCACAACTAGTAGTTTGGAACAATGGCCATCATTGTTTTTCCCGCATGCTGGACTGTGACAGCGTGAGTCACGATGGGATTGGCCACGCCCACCGTGCGACTCGCCCGCTCGGCAAACTTGCGCACAGTCCTCGAAAGCTTACGCATGTCGACGGCACCGGGTTTAGTGGCCCCCGCGTATGTCGCAATGGTGGCTGGGTCCAGTAGCCACCGCAAGCGATCAAATGTCCCGGCGTTTTCTAGCAATCGATCGACCGCTGGTTCCATTGCGCGCAGCAACTGTCGCATGTCCGAAACCCTTGTTGACAGCGTCGCATGGACGCCGGCCGGGGTGAGAGGTCTGCCCAGCCTCCATGCAGGCTCCTGGTGCGACACTCGATTCCGCAAGCCCTTGATGTCCACGAGCAGTGCATGGGCTCGTGATCGAGTCATCGTCGGGTCCCCTCCAAAGACCTGGGCCGTACAACTCGGCCACAGTGCCAACGGACTCGCGGCAGCCTCGAAAGATGGGCCCAACAGATGCAACCAGAAACCAAACATGGCATGCGCGACGATCTGATCCGGCGCCTGTTGAACGTTGGACTTCGCGAGCCGGGAAGTGATTTCTTCGAAACTGCTCTCCGCCTGTGAGCGCCAGTGCCGAAGCGTGACCTTCCGGCCGTTCGTCGTCCTGGACTTTTTGTGATGCGGGGCGACGCCCTTCCTGTAGAAGTCGGTAGCGAGGGCGGGGTTGCGGGCTACCTTGCGCTTCCACTCCTCATCGCCTGAACTCTTGAGGACGTCAGAGTACCAATCTGGCTTCCCGACCATGGCGCTGGCAGCCCTATGCACACTGTTCCTAAGCACTACCTCCACCATGCTTAGAACGGGCGAGAATGCGGTGTTGAGTTCGAGTCCCCAGAGATAGGCGCCCACGACAGCGCGTGGCGTGGCTCCGACGACGAGGGATTGGTAAGATCCGAGGCGAGCAGCTGAGAGAGCGCTTTCCACAGACGAAACGTTGACGCTTGAACAGAATGGCATCGCAGTGTTATACTTCGATTCGAGAAGCGCCCTTGTGGCGCAACGTCCGGTTAGAGGTGCGAACGGTCTGCTAGTAGCGTCGCTAACCACCTATTCAAAGGGCTGCCCATCCGGCAGCCCTTTTTCTTTGTCGCGTCTCAACTATGCGGTCCCGTCGGCTGGGTCTTTGGACCCGGACAGTAGATACCGGGAGGATGCAAGCACCTGGCGCATCTGTCCGACCACCAGATCATCGTTCGCAGCAGCAAGAGCGTCCAAGGTGGGAAGTGCCTCCCTACACACCCGCTCGGGCGAGCGGAACTCGCCCGCAGCAAACAGTCGAATGACCGACTTCTCCGAAGAGCCCGCCCACTTGCGCAGCTGCCGGTTGGGCTCAATACTCGAACGAAGTTCACGCGCCCCGGTCTCGAAAATAAGCAGCACCACAAAAGCGCCGCGGTCAATTTGGTTTCCTTTCAGGCGCAGCGCCCGAAAATCCTCCATCGATCCGTCGAATGTCCACATGGTTTCTCCCATAACTTGAATGCCGAAGGCACCGATTCTCGACGAGCGGATGCTTCAAATCCCCCGCGAAAAAGAAGCGAAATTGACGCATTTCCCGGAAGGCAGCTTCATAGGTACCCAGCAAGAGCCTTTCATCCCGTCGGCGTGATCTGGTCCTGGCCTTGATCCTAGTGCGCGCCTCCAGCGAGGAGTATGCACAACAAATGCGTAACAAACACTTGACTAATTCGAGCTATTATAGGAAAATGCCTACTAGTGATTAGAAGAATGCGGAGAATAAAATGAACGCAATTATTAAGCTGCTAATGGGCCTGGGGTGCGTTGGCATGTATTTGGGCTGGCGGTACGCGCCCGAAACTTCGGTTTTCGGGATGGGTCTGAATACTTTGACGATCTACGCGTCGCTTGCTGTTGTTGCGGCCGGATTCGGTCTTGCGGTCGTGTTTGGACGGGATGAGGCCCCCGTGTCCGCCAATGAACAATTGATTCGTGATCAAGAGTCCGCGGGTCTCGCGATGCGGTCCCCCCATACGGACGAGCATACCAACGCATTTCGCGCTGAAGACAATGGCGGTGCGATCGAGAGCAACGCTCCTTTGTACGATGCTACTTTTGCAGGTGTAGACGCCCGCTATGACTCCTTCGGCTGGCGGACCCCGTAGTCGGTCGAGAGTCGCTTACTACCGCCCGGCATTGCCGGGCTTTTTTTTGCCTAAAAGCAGCAGTCCCACCTACGGATACCGAACCGGAGCAAATCAAGCAGATTGATTTGTTATTTCACGGTCCTGAACAAGTACGGCCGAAGCCGCGAACCCGCGGTGCAACCCCGAAGCAAAGGACCGTGCAATGAACCACGAAGACATCAAGAAGGAAATCCGCGACATCGAAGAACGCATTGCCGCGTTGCGCGAGAAGATCTCCCAGCCCGCCGAGATCAATTGGGCTCCTGGCCTGAAGCTCGAAATCCAACCCAAAGAAGATCAGGGCCGCCTGCTGGTCCGGCACGCAGAACTGGGCTCCACCATCGTCAACTATGAGCAGGACCATCTGGTCCTCATCGCGCTGCCGCAGGACGGCGACACCCCCGTGCTATCACTGTCGTTCGAGCGTACGCGCCTTGTGAATGACGTGCGTCAGGACGATGGGAAGCCGCTAGTCGGGTTCTTCGAGAACGCAAGCCGGCACGTGGTCGAGGTGGTCTCTGAGACAGGCGAAGTCGTGCGGTATCGCGCGCCTGGCAGCCACAACAGCAGCATCACGCTTCGCGAAACGTTCCTTGCGCAATACGTTTCGTTTGCCGGCCCGGTGTATTGGCCGGTTAGAGTGGATACGAATTGGCTGCGCCTCGCTGTCCCTGCCTACATGGGCAATGACCGGATACCGTACATGGAGAGGCCCGTCGGGAACTACCTTCTCAACATCGTTGACGACCTCACTTACGACGCCGAGACCGATGCCTTCGTGATCGGTGCAGGCACCCCAGGAGCCAAGGCATACCCGGCACAAGAGATCAGCGTGCATGGCACGCGAAAGACGGTCTACGCCATCGGCGCCGGCGTGTGGGACTGGACCATCGCTCCAAGCGACGATTGACGATCCTGTCCCACTGAACCAGTACCCAAACGGCCCTGCCCCTTCTCCGGGGGCAGGGCCTTTTTCTTGGTTACCACCCTCTGATGGGCAAGTACCGCTGAAGCCGCATCCCGCGGCATTTTCAACGAGGTAAAACATGCTTTTTCAGAATCTCCACCATCTGGCAACCAAGGGCGTCGCGATCACCCTCAAGGTGACCGACGCCGGCGCAGGAAAACTCGAGGTAAACGTCTTCCCAGACGCGGGCAAGTCCGGAACTCCGCTGTTGGCCAAGAGCTTTGTGGCAACGCCCACCGAGCTCGATGCCGACTTTGCCTCTGTCATCAGCGAGTACTGCACAGTCAACGGGACGCTCAAAGAGCAGCTCGAGGGCATTCAGGAGCAAGCGGCTGCGGCTGTGGCCCAGGCGAAAGACAAGTCGGCCGCGGCATCGAACAAATCGAAGCCAGGCAAATCGACGCCAGCGCTCCAGGAAGAAGAACCCGCCGAGGGTGGCGAAGGAAACGACTCGCCTGGCCCCGCCGGTGAGTCGCAGCAGGTTCCTTTCACACTTTGAGGAGGGAATATGGCATTGCAATCCACCGTCCTCACACGCAAGTTCACCTACAACGGGATGACCCTGGCGGACCCTGCTCCTGGCAAGGACCCCGACCAGATCCGCATCTTCTTCGCGAACCAGTTCCCCGAGCTGCTCACTGCAGTTGTAGAGGGACCCAGCACAAAGGCTGGCGTCGCTACCTACAACTTCCAACGCGCTGTTGGCAGCAAGGGATGAGCGCGCATCTGAAGGCCATCCAAGCAATCGCAACGGGTGGTCACTTCTCGAATGCCTCGGCCGACCCGTTGGCCCAGGCAGATCCCCAATCAGTAAATGAAAGCACGAAATGTTCAATCCCCCTCCAGCAGGTGGTGAACTCTCGTCAAAGCTCGAATCCCCTGCCTCTGCCGAGTTCGGCGTTCAGCAGGTGGGGTTGAGCCAAGCGCCCTTCTTGGGCGCTTGGTGCCTGCCTAGCTTGTCTCCACTTGTACCCCTACGGGTACAGGACGGGGCAAGCAAGGCGAATTCGTCTTTGGCCAAGTTCATCCTCGCCGCCAATTCCGCCGGAGTCCCGGTTGTAGGTGAGAACTTCACAGATCTACAGGTGACGATCACCCAGCAATGGAGCACCTACCTGCGCGCGAATGGCGACTCGGACAACGTACTCCCAATGCAGTTGTCCATCGAAGCCCATCCAGAGCTTGTTCATGTCGAGGTCACGCCCGAATCTGTCATTCCACTATTCCGCCTCAAGCCAATGATCGAGAAGCTCAACGCCTACCGAGCTGGCTTGGGATGGTGGGCCTGGTTCCTGATCGAGGATGCCGGATTTTGCTATCCCATGTACTCATTCAGCTTCCAGCGCCACGCGGCGTACTTCGCCGGTTGGTTTGACGGCGACTCTGACGAAGGTGCCGCCGAGTTCATACGGGAAAACCAAGCTGTCAATGGCACTGTGGCTGAGCTGCAGGAACAGTTTTCAGGAGTATGGCCATCACACTTTGCCACAGCGGCCGGGGGTCACGGCTGGATGTATGGCGTCAAGGAAGGCGCCTCTCAGCATCGTCCCCGACGCATGACCCTGAAAGAGGCAAAAGAAGTGCTCAAGGCCTGCTCCGACCCGGAGATCCAATCCGTTGTCGCCGCAGGCCTGGACCTCTGCAACGCGAGCAAACGACATCGCCTTGGCGAGTGGGACCAGAGCCACGGAGATGTTCCCGAAGGTCACGAAATGGAAGGCCTTGACGCACTCGGATCCACATGTTTTGTGGTCTGGGATACGCCCGAGGTTTGCATGGAAGTCGTCGAGCACTCCGAACGGTGGCTTCAGGAGAGCGAGTACCGCGATTCCTTCAGGACCTGGCGGATATCAACGGAGGACCCCAAGGCGATGAGGGCCGGAGTGCGTGCCCTCAAGGCATTCATCGACCTCCACTCGTGCCTCGGCAGGTTCATGTCATTTTTTAAGGAGGATTCCAAATGATGGGAGTAAGCGCACAAAGCAGTGCACCGGTATCGCTACTCAAGGGCGCCATCCTGCTCTACGGAGGAAGGACTTCCCACGATAGCGTGTGTGACGTCTTCGACTACGCGACCGTGCATGAAGTGGCGGTCATTCGCGAGCGCCCTGAGGTGACGCCTGGAAGGCTGATGACCGAAAAGGATCTGGGATTGATCTACGCACAGCTTGCGCTTAAGCAGGCTGTCAGAAAGCCCGTCCACTGGATCGAAGACACGCGGCTCGCGGAGGGTGCCGACCGGCTCGTCTGGTGGACACCGCCAGGGCACCGCTCGATGTTCTTCAAGAAGTCGTCCACTTCCAAGGCGTCCTTCGATGGACATGCGATTTGCCCAGTCCCCGCCCTGGTATGGATGACCATCGATGCGCAACACCTGCATCTCTATGCAGTGAAGTGTGCCGGACGCCCAACCCCTGAGACACAGCTCTTCCAAGCGCCATTCTTCAACGTCTGGGGCAGCGGCCAGGTCTGTCTGGGGAACGCAAGTACACCCACTGCGGAGCGTGCATTCGAGCCGAAGGCGTGGGAAGACATGTTCTTTGGCTCGTCGTTCACGCACCCGAACTTCAGCCAGAAGGACCGCCTTGTCAAAGGCCTCGATCCCGCGGCGTTCTGGAAGTCGCAGGTGGAAAAGCCAACCCGGCGTTTCCCTACGAGTCGCCTCGCTGCAGTTCGCCTCACGGTGGGTGACCTGATCGAAGTGAACACACGCGATCGCCTGGCAGGTCTCGAACGACCAGAAGGAGAGTTTTGATGAGTATGGATTCAATGATCCAGCAAGCGTTTCCACTGCGCGTGGCCACCACCGAATGCACCCTCCCCTTTCAGGACGATGTTCCGGTCAGCTACGCAGTGGCCAGCGACGGTTTGTGGCAGGATTTGAGCAGCGATTGGCTGGCTCTGCGCCACCGGGTCGCAGTCTCGGATATCCACCTGCCCTATGGGCCTCTGAAGCCCATGGTCGAGTGGAAATGCTCGTTCCCGCCGATCGCCATTTGGCAAGCGTTTGCCGAGCAAGCTCGCCAGGCCATGCCGAATGAGTGCGCAGCCCTGTTTGTCTGGGCCCCATCGACTGACAGTTGGCGGCTCGCGATGAGAGACGCGCTCAGCGCCTCACCTACCCGAGTCGACTATCGCAATCCGGTACTGGAGCCCGGCGAGATCGCGGTCGTGGACATCCACAGCCACGGGCGCCTTCCTGCAGGATTCTCGTCAATCGATGACCTGGACGACGCCGGGAGCGTGAAGGTCTCAGCGGTTTTTGGCGACTTGGACACAACGGTCTCAGTGGCAATGCGCCTCTGCGTGGCGGGCTTGCACTACAAGCTCAAGCTCGATTCCGATGGATCGTTCCAGTTGGGCCAGATCATCGAAGGGGCACCGCAATGAAGCACCAACTGAATGGAAGGCTCGCCCAGAAGCAGGTGAAAGTAGCGCTCGTGGGCGCTGGAGGAACTGGATCGAGGATGCTGGAGAACCTGATGAACCTTCATCGGGCCATGGTTGCTCTTGGCCATCCTGGAGGGCTCCACGTCACGTTGATCGACGACGACGTAGTGTCACCATCCAATGTGGGCCGTCAGGCCTTCTACCCGTGCGACGTTGGAAGCTACAAGGCTTTCACGCTGATCAATCGGGCAAACATGGCAGCGCAGGTCTCGTGGACAGCGATAGTGGATCGCGTCAGCGACGACTCTGAGGGCTTCTCAAACTTCGACATGGTCATAGGCGCGGTGGACAACCGGACCGCGCGCCGAGCGATCCTGTCAGCCATCGAAAACTCAAGGCGCGATCACACGTACTACCTCGACATGGGCAACAGATCCTCCGACGGCCAGATCTTGCTGGGGGAAGTTCAGGGGCGCCGGCGAACGGAACCAGACCCAACGAGGCTACCCCACGTGGGCGAGATGTTTCCTGCACTGATCGACAGTGGCCAGGACCACATGGAGGATGAAACGCCGTCGTGCTCCCTCGCAGAGGCACTGCAGAAGCAGGCGTTGTTCATCAACCCGGCGATGGCACTTGCGGCCAGCTCCATACTCTGGAACCTGTTCACGAAAGGTGAAATCGAGCACCACGGTGCCTTTGTAAACCTGGACTGCTTGACCACCATGCCGATTCCCGTGGACCGAGATTTCTGGGCTCGCTTCGGTGTTCATCGAGCATGTGAGAAAAGACCGCGCCTAAGGGCCGCGAAGAGCAAATAGCTCGTATCAAAACCCCGTGCCACTGCGAAGTGCACGGGGTTTTTCATTTTTGGCGTAACAAATATAAAATTCACGCTATCAGTCAATTGGTACGCAACAAACAAACGGCAAGTTTGCCCACTGATGGCGAGCTCCTGCCCGGCATGAGGATCCTATGCACCTGTCCAAGGTTCTCCCACCGCTCGCTTCTGGCCCCGCACTCGCCGGCGACCTTGCCCGCGGGATAAGAAGTGGTGAGCTCCGCCTATTCCTTCAAGGCCAGGTGGATGCGGGCGGCGCGGTCTCGGCCGCCGAGGCCCTCGTCCGGTGGGCCCACCCTGAGCACGGCATCCTTGCGCCAGCTGCGTTCATTCCAGTTGCGGAGACCTTTGGGCTAATGGGAGAGCTTGAGCAATGGGTCCTAGAGAGCAGCTGCAGCGTTCTTTCTAGGCATCAGCACCCCTCACGCATTTCGGTCAACATCAGCCCACGCCACCTTCTTGGACCTGACTTTGTCCGGACGGTCAGCGACTCACTGAATCGCCACAATCTGGCACCAGCGCGCCTAACTCTCGAGATCACCGAAAGTCTTTTCGAGAGACCGGTGACCGAAGTCGTTGAGCGGCTTGAGTCTCTAGCGAGCCTGGGCATCTCGCTGTCGATGGACGACTTTGGAACAGGCTATTCTTCGCTCGCTCATCTTGCCAAGCTCCCCATCCATGAACTCAAGCTTGATCGATCGCTGGTACGCGATGCTCCGTCAAGGGAGCGCGACGCGATCGTTTGCAATGCCGTAATCGAGCTTTGCAACAAGCTCCGGCTTCGCATCGTTGCAGAGGGCATCGAAACCATCGAACAGGCAAAGTTCTTCGGTGGTGCGTGCGAGCTGTTGCAGGGATTCCTGTTTGGGAGGCCCGAGCCTGTTGATCAATGGATCGCAAAGTTCCGACCAGGTATGAATGCCGGGCGAAAAGAAACCCTCCTTGTCGCTTAGGGTCCCGGGCTAACTTATCCTGGTCGGGCCATGCTGGCACGCCAGAGTGTGGCAACTCCGAAGCTCCGTGCTGCTCGGCCGAGTGCCTGCTTCCTCTCTCCAACGCCAGTGCTTCCTCGCACGTTTAGGCGTGCATCTGCCATGCCTTGCCCCGACCGAGTTCGTAGAGCGGGATGTATGGGTCCGTCTTTACGCGGCTGCGCACAAGCCGCTGCTGACCTTCCGACCGAACAGCGTCTTTCACCTTCGTCCGTGATTTCTTCCCGCAGCATTGCTCGCAACTTCCCGAAAAGCGCACCGCCAATGAGAGCGATACGACCGCGTTGGCGCAACTTTGGTGCCACGTTGGCAGCGACGCCAATGCGGCACCGCATTGCCACATACGCCACGCTGGCACCATTTGGGCGTCGTGGTGGTTCTTCGGCTTTGGAGGTTGCCCTACGGTTACCTCCTCCGATATGTCAAGTACCGGGATATGGCACCTCCCGCCCCTACCCTTCCCTTCCCTTCCCTACAGAGGATTTTCTCCATGACTTCGACAGACTCTCCAGCCACCCTCGACTTTGACGCGATGGCAGAAGCCTTCACAGCAGCTTGCGGCCTGCAAGCGGGGTCTCAGTTTCTCAGCCCTTTCGCAGCTGCTACCAGCGCCGGTTACCTGCCTGGCTCAGACGCACACGAGGCATACAGGGACACCTACCTATCGTCCATTGCCGATGGCATCCATGTCTGCGCCTTGACCGGAATCGTCATTAGCGTGACGGATGAACAGCACTCGAGATTGTTTCACTAGCAATTCGCCCAGGACTTGTTCCGCGGCCAGCCGAAGCCACCTGCATTGCAGGTGGCTTTTTTTCGCCTGCCTGAGGTGCGGGCAGATCAGCCCATTCGCAGGGGTGTGGAGTGACTCCACACCTTCGGCTGCTGGTAGGGAAGTGCATATAGGTTCACCAAACTGGGGTGTGGAGTCACTCCACACCCCTAGGCTCCGGTGCATCCTACCTCCCGTTTAAGGAGGGAGACTGAGTCCTAGCCGGGGGATTGCCACACCACCAACCCCCCGCTGCCGCTACAAACAGACTGCGTGTGGAGTGACTCCACACCCACTCTGCCAGAACTAAAAGTTAAGGCCGAACGCTGCAAGCAGAGCCTTTGCTCATTCCACCACTCCGGTGCATCCGCGGAAGGAACAAAGGCCTCGGGGACAACCAAGCGTGGAGTGACTCCACACCCCTGAATGCATCCCACGGTGACCCACCGGTCGCATCAAGGTGTGGAGTCACTCCACACCTTCCCATCGAACGTCCTCATTCCGAAGCCATGACCGCCAGTTACCCCAGAATCGGGAAAAACTCGCGAGGTTCAGACCTCCGCCAATCACCGGGTGTGGAGTCACTCCACACCTGCTGCCAGTCGATACAGCCCACCTCCAAGCCATAAAAAAAGCCCGCATCTGCGGGCTCGTTTGTGTGCGGCTCGACTAACCTTCCGACTCCAAAAATTTAGAAATCAGCCCGTCCAGCTGAGCGACCTTGGCCTTGCTAAGCCCGGTGATATGGATCTTCGCTGAACCTCCTCGTCCATACCTCACA
Organism: Acidovorax sp. FG60; assembly: GCF_057808995.1. Lineage (NCBI taxonomy): Bacteria > Pseudomonadati > Pseudomonadota > Betaproteobacteria > Burkholderiales > Comamonadaceae > Acidovorax > Acidovorax sp. FG60. The sequence continues at coordinate 39,574 of NZ_JBMDJC010000019.1, read as the reverse complement.
ACCGCCTTTCCTTCGGTCCCAGTCAACTCAGTCGGCGCTGCTGCCACTGTCGGCGATGCAGATACCAGCCGGCTGAAAACCTTCGCCGCAGGGATTGAGACGCCGCGCTCACGCTCATCAGCAATACGCCTGGCCTCCTCCAGTACGCGGTCGGCAGATGCCGTGTGCGCAATCGCCAGCTTGTTTCCCCAGTCAAACTGGATGTCAAGCGGGGAGGCGAAAGCCTTCAGTATCTCGCGCGGCAGGTCCACCATCGCGATCAGCCTGCTCACGCCCGATGCATCCACGCCCAACTTCTCAGCCATCTTGCGGATGGACGGAAAGAGCTTTTCCTCTAGTGCTCGTGCGTATTGCATGCCTTGCTCGAACGGGCGAAGGTCTGCGCGCTCCCGGTTCTCCCGATCCATCTCGGCAAACAGACTGGCATCGTCCATTGGCGCGATCATCGCTAGAACGGGCAGCCCCGCGTTCCGGCATGCGCGATGCCTCCGGTGTCCAAACACGACCTCAAACTCGTCGGTTCCTTCAATCGGGCGTACCTTGATCGGCTGAACGTTGCCGCCGGCCGCCACGATCTCCTCTTCAAGAGCTCGAAATTCTGCAGACGCAAAGGACTCTTCCATACGGTTTGCCCACTTGCTCCCCTTCACTTTCAGGGGATCAAGATGCTTCACTGGAAGCGCGCCCTCGAACACTCGAACCTGCTGCTTGAGCAGATCGTTCTCACGCCGAATTTCGGAATCGCCGTAAATGCTGGCTGCATGAAGACCGATCGCAGTGCGAGGTTCCCGGTTCGGCACGGTCGGCACTGCATCATCAGCCACCGTCGACACCACTGCACCCGCCCTGCGTTCACTGCTGTTGCGCTTCGTCCCCAGCAACGAAAAGTCGACGCGATCTTTCTTGTCCTTCAAGCTCATTTCCGCGCTCCTTCACGTGACCACCAAGTGATGATCTGCTCTTCGATCAATTCAGCCATGCGCTCGTATGCCTCGAACGCGCGACGATAGGTCCGTGCGTTCACCTTCGACACGTCGAGGTCATAGATCGTCCCGAATTCTGCACTCGCAGACGAGGTCGCAGTAGTCTTAGGGATCTCAATAGGTATCACGGCATCTGTGTACGCCGCCTGAATCCACTCGCGCACCACACTGCAAGATGGATCGTTCGTATCCACTTTGGAAAGCAGTACGTCGATAAAGGCAAATTCCTTCGTGCCGCCACGCTTCGTAATCAGCTGAGTGAGCAGATCGTTAATAAGGCTCCAGAACTGCGCCGACGAAAGGAAGTCAAGTTGCGATGGCGGCAAGGGCATGACCAGCCCGTCACTGGCCAAGATGGCGTTCACCGTGGTGTACGACAGCGAAGGTGGCGTGTCGATGATGACGACGTCATAGTTCTCCCGTGCCGTGTGCAGCCCATCACGTAGCACGTGCCAAAACTCGAAGTTCGGGTTGTCCTTCTGCCTAGATGGCAGCGCAAACTCTGCGGAGTACAACCCCAGGTCCGCGGCAACCACATCGATACCAGCCCAATAGCTGGTCTGCACTGCGTAGTCGATATTTGGTTCAGCGCCAACCAGTAGTGGCAACACCGTTCGGTCGTCATCTCCACCGCCGTCCTGGTCGCCCACAACCCCCATCAGGTTTGTCATGGAAGCCTGAGCGTCCATATCAATCACCAGCACGCTGTGACCACGCAAACTCAGACCCTGCGCGAGCGTAACTGCGTTGGAAGTCTTCCCGACGCCCCCCTTGAAATTCACCACAGAGATCACGCAGCCCTGGGCCCCAACAGGCCTCTGCTTATTCGGCCGACAGGCTCTCACCCATTGCTGAAGCTCAGACAATGTAAACCTCCGTCGAGTTGCGTCTCCACGCATCCCATCTGGAAGGTTGCCCTTGCTCAGCCTGTAGTTGAACTTGCTCTTGTCGATGCCGCAGAATGACAGCAGCTGAGCACTCGAAAAGGTCGGTGCAGACTTGACTGAATCGGGTGCGAGCATCGCATCTCGAACCAGGTCGATGGTCTGCCCAACGCGCTCCTCAATGTCCTCTAGATCTTGAAGAGTCCAAGAACGTTTGGCAGAGAGTTTTCTAGACGTCTTACTTGCTGTATTCATGTTCGAACCTTTTCGTTGGGCTGCTGCATTGATGGATGGATAGCAGTATCAAAAATCGACTCCTATCCGAAAATTGGTGGAATGCTCCAATTGTGCAACTGAACTGAACGGATTGGAATCGTTTCTGAACAAAAAACAGTACGTTTTCGCTCGATCTGGATGTTTTTTGTATTCTTTTCAGAAAAAGGGGGCAGTAACGAGGCTCAGGGATGGCGCGACCGTCACTTATCCACAGCCCTTACTACTGCACTCTTTTAATAAAAGCAGTTTCAATCTTTAGGACCCTATTTTCTCTTTTAAAATCAATGAGTTAGCGTGCACATGGACTAGGAAAACCCCCCAGAAAGGTATAGAAAACCCCCTCCCCCAAGGTCCTGATGGTCTAGTGATCTCCCCCTATGGTCTAGTGAATCCCCCACCTATCGCCTAGAGATCCCCTGAAACCTGTGGATAACTTGAACATGCACCACACGGGAGTACCAATGGCGTGCCCAGCCCATAGCTCGACAACCTCAAACGGCCCGCGATTGGAATGGTCTAGAAATCCCCCTGCCTAGATGACTAAGAGCCAAGGTCTAGAGATCCCCCTTGCGCCGCAGATCAGTGTCAATGGACTAGAAAAACCCCTGGGATTGGGGGTGGCGAAGAATGGTCTAGAGAACCCCCCCTATGAGCAACTCGGAGCTATGGTCTAGAGAACCCCCTCCCCGGTGCAAGAATTTTTGCTTTGTGCCGATCGGCACATGTCGTATAGTCTAGTGGCGCACCATCTCCACCTAGACCATTGATCGCATGCAGCTTGAACTGATATCGGATGCACAAAGGCCTCAGCCGGTGTTTCGCACGCCCCAGGAATTTATTCACGTTCGGCACAGCATTACCCTGGTCCAGTACAAGCTCTGGCTTTTGCTCATCAGGCGCTACCGCGAGCTCTTTGAGCAAACGGGAAGGGCACTGGTCGATGGAGAGCCCTGCTACATCAGCACTTCCACGTTGGCAGAACGCCTGGGCTACGAGCCAAAGACGTCCGAGCTCAAGCGAGATCTGGAGCAAATTCGCATCGAGCCTCTTCACTACAATTTGCTCGAGAAGGATGGAAGCCCGGCGATGGTGGGCGCGGGGTTTATCTCAGAGTGGTTCGTCAGCTCAAGCCGAGTAGGGGTGATCTTCCCCAAGCTAATCCGCCGTTCGATCGAAAGCCTCGACAGCTACAGCTCGATCTTCCACATCTTCAACTGGTCGATCTTCAACTCTTACAGCGGGAAGTATGACGCCCTCGTCTACAAGCTCTGTAAGGATTACGTAGGGGTCCAGCGCACACCGTACTTCACGCTTGAACAGTACCGCGACTACATGGGAATCGCCGCCACTGAGTACACCGAGTTCAAGCGCCTGAACCAATGGGTGATCAATGGTCCAGTGAAGAAAATCAATGAGTCGGAGATCAGCGATGTAGCCGTTTCGGTGAACTTCAAGACTCAGGGGCGCAAGGTCCTTGGTCTCTGGTTCTCGGTGGCGCAAAAGGACCAGCTTGCACTTTCCGCTGAGTCGTCTGGAGCATTTAGCGAAGCCCAGATCAAGATAAGCGCGCAGCTGCAGATGGAGTACCTGCGCGACCGAGCGCCAGAGGCCGTCGCTCTGAGCATTCAGCGCGCAAATGAGTACGTCGCGTCCAAACGCGAGGAGGGCGCCTCCCCTAACATAGGAGCGATCTACAGGCGAGCCATCACCGACGACTGGGGTGCTGACCTGCAGGCCCGCTTGCAGCAAGAGGAGCAGAAGCCTTCGACCCCGGTTGACAAGAGCCTTCCGCCCGCGAATGGGATAGGGAAGGGCGATCGCCTAAAAAGCCTCCAGGAGGACTTTTTGCGAAAGAAGACCTCCGACGCGATCAAGGCGCTCACACTCGAAGAGAAGGTCGCATTGGTACACCAGTTTGCTGCAGACTCAGACAAACACTCTATCTCGTCGTTCGCACCGGAAAAAGGCGAGTTCAAGGACACGATCGAACGAGCAAACTTCGGTGCCTGGCAGCGCCGAAAGCTCCGCGTGACCGCTATCGATCCGGCCGAGTTCGAAGCGTGGCGACAGGAAGCGCGGCGCTAGCAATTTTCGCGGCCAGCTCAGGAACTCGAATGTCAACTATCTGCTTTTCTCGCTCCACAAGCGCGGCAATCCTCAATGCATGCGAAAAGAAGCAAACGATTGAGTTCGAGGTAGAGCAAAGCGCCACGGCCTTCGAGAAAACGATGCCGCCGGTTGATTGGACGGCCTACCCGCCGGCAGCGCTTCCTGCTGGGCGCTATGACCAGCTGCGCGCTCTCGCCGGCACGGACATACGCGGCGAACTAACTCGACTAGAGCTGAGTGTTCATCAGGACTGAGGGCGCATCCTCTATCGGGCTACCGGGCAGGGGAGGGTGGCCCTCCGAGTGACCTGGCCGGGAAGGACCTAGTAGCGCTTGGACACCCTGAGTAACACAGACTACTTTGCCGGCCTGAAGAGTGCACTGCCGTCGACCGCAATGGGTGAATAGATCTCAATGCGTTGTCCGGCCTCGAAATGGCTTCCGTAGTATTTGCGGCTGCCGATCCTGAGAACCTCTCCATTGTCAAGCTCGACCAGGACGTTCCAAGCGTCGTAGTCGTAGACGACATCCTTCGCGGCGTCATCCACTGCCAGGCCGGCGGCATACCCGGTAGTGGCACCGGTCAGGCTGCCGGATAGCATCCCGACTGCCGTACCGACCATAGCGCCGGTTGACGCGCCTCGCGTGTACACCTTCTCCAGGGTCACCTCCTTGATTGTTCCGTAACGCGAGCGATTGTTGGGTGAGCCCGCGCAGTTGGCCAAAGCAACGCACAGAGCCAGGACGAAAAACGTTTTGCGCATAAAAAATGCCGACAGTTGTTACTGCCGGCATTTGGGATGGAATACACCATTTGGTGCAATCGGTTCGACGGCGGCCGCTATGGGGCGTCAAATCAACCCTCCTAGAAGGGCACATCCTCAACCGGCAAGATGGTCTGGCCGCGATAGCAATTATGCGATACGTACGAAAGGCGCTCGACGTCACCATCAAACCCCTCAAGAGAGCTGTAGAGGTCGACGAAACCACCATCAGGCGGAACAGCTGGCGCGCATGCTGGCCTTGTAGCGCTACTGCGGTACTGCATCAGCACCAATTCCAGAATGATCGGCACCCACTGGCGACCTGGTGAGCGAAATGATGGGCTGAGGCCCGCACGACGGAAAGCGATGACGCGGGCGAGCGAACGAACGGTTCCACATAGGTGAGGCCATCTTGTGCAACCACGGTATAGAACTTCATTGGAATCTCCAGAAAAACCTGCGCAAGCAGTACAGCCACACTTGCAGGAGACTTTGAGATAACTGCGCGCAACAAATAGAATTGCATGAAGTAACAAATCAAAGGTGCTGAATGATTGCGATTGGGACAGAGCTGGACCTTGGCGGGCCCGGAGGATGGATTCCGTTTGAGCTTCCGCGGCGCGACACCAAAACCGCGCCTGAGCCTGCGGATGACTTGAAGGCTGTTAGCCCTGGACTGAAAACTGGCACAACCTGGCGCGCATCCGTGGCCGCCGGCGTGAGCGCGATGGTGGGCGTGGCCATCGGCGCGATCGGCCTCGCCGTGCTTACGCCGGCCGGTGAGCCGCTGATTGACGGTGACAGCCGCCAGGTGCGGAACGTCGAGCATCTGCACGCGGAACAGGCAAGCGAAGCCAGCGCGGCGCGCAACAACGAGGCTTTCGTTCTACCCGCAGCTTCGCGAGAATTGGCCGATGAGTCGATGCTCCGGACGGCCGAAGTTATCCGCGCCGCGATCAAGCGTGCCCAGGAGCGTGAACGGGCAGGGGGGGCACCTTGAAAGCAAGCCCGATCCGATGGGACGCAACTGCCGATCGCCTTGGTGTTCGAGTCCAGGCTGCCTTTCACTCGCCACGAGCGTTTGCCGGCTTCCCTCCAGTGAGGCGCGAGCTCCCGATGTTCATTGGCCGCCTGCCAGTGCAGCTGTCGCTTTCTGGCGAGAGTGCCAGCCTTGGAGCTTGGCGGGCAGATCCAGAGGCCTTGTTTGAGCTGGGTGATGGCCTCATCGTCCTTTCAGACAGCGGCCATGGCCCTGAGCACACATCCGATCTTTGGACGGCCCAGTTCAGCTCGAGGGAGATGTGGCGGGCACTCGCAAACGCGATGGCGGTCTCTGCCACACTGCGGCGCCCGGCCATTGCAATTGCTCGGGCGGCAGGCGCTGTCTACATGCTGTCCCCAAGCGCCGACGTGGTACAGCGTATTGTCTTTGCCACCAGTTCCCGTGAGGGCCGGATCACCCTGGAACAATTGGAGCTAGCCTGCGATCCTGCTCGTGGTCAACACCTTGGCAGATGACAATGTATTGTTACACCTTTGTAGACGAATGAGAAAGCATTGACTGCTACAATTAGTGACAATAACCAATAATTCTCATTTCGTTTGCTTCGAGGGACGCATGCTCTACGTTGTTGAGGTACCAAAAAAGGGATTGCCGAAGTGCTGGTCTGCGCCAGATATGGAATCGTTCGTTGCCCAGGTCCAACTGGAGCGCAAGACGATTTGCCACGTGACTGATCGTGTGATGTTCGAGCGAATCACAGCTAAGGAATTGCTCGGGCGCCTCGGCAACCCAGCTCCAAGCGAGCTCATTGGTACTGAGCAGGAATGGCTCTACGAAGTGCTGATGGACCAGGGAATGCATGCGAAGCTCTATCGCGCCGATGCCTATACAAAGGATGACGGCAGCTACTCGATTGAACCCATCAACGAGTACGAGGCCACGCTGTCATGGCTTAGCGAAAGACTTGACACCGTTCTGGTTTTTGAGTCGATTGAAGAGGCTCGCGATGCTCTCTACGACATGCGGAATTGGCTCTTCTCGGGTGGGATGGAGGGCTTGACAGGGCTTGCAGACCTGCTGGAGGCGACTCCGAGCTCTGGCACCGCGCTCGGCAAGGCCGTGCTGCAGCAGTTCCAACTCTGCGCAGCAAAAACGTAACAAACAAAGCCCTAAGCAGCATTATTTGATACGCAAGCCACCTTGTGATCTATAACAAATGGTATCATTTGCGGTACCATTTGTTTTCACGAGGGGTCGGGAGTGTCAGATCTTTCAGCAGTCCGGTCGGTTTTGTTTCTCAACGCGGGGTTGATGGGCACGAACCCACCGGCCAGGTATGCGCAAGCCAACGTCCGAAGCGTGGCCTCGTTCTTCCCGGGAGCCGCGCGACTCCTGGATCGATATGTACTTCAGGTCAGCAAACACCTCACCGACTGCGATCTGGTGCTGGTCGCAGAGCACGGCCATGGGAAAACGCATACATCCATCGCTCTAGTGCGCGAGATGGGCCTTGCAGGGCTATCAGCAATCTACGTCACGGCGTACGACATGGTTCAGGCGCTTCTCGCGGAAGAGTCCCACCAAGGCAGCAGCCTCATGTCGCTCCTCTCGGAGTATGACTTCCTGATGGTCGACGACTTCGGGATGACACTGTTCCATGACCTAGACTTCGAGGCGGCGAATCGGTGCGTTGCGCAGGTCCTTGAAGCACGCTACGCCAACGGGAAGGTCACGGGATTCGCAACGTCCGTCAGGTCCCTCAGTGAATCAGACGTCTACGGGGTGGCAGGCACCCCGAGTGGGCGGATGCGTCCCTTCAAGATCGAGTTGGACGCAGCCTAGACAGGCCGCTGTCAAGGGGTTTGATCCGTGGCAGTCCGCTTGGCCACGTCAGGAAACACAACATCCTTCGGCAACAAATGTTTCGCCAGCGAAACATGGGCCTTACCAAAAGAAATGAAAGGTTTCACCACCAACCAGGCCGCAAATGTCCTCAGCTTCTCAGACACCAAAACCAGAATGCCGAAAAAAATGAGCACAGTTACCAAAACGGCGTTGCTCGTGGAATCCGGGGACTGGGAAGCCATCGATACGGACGGCCCAAGTGCACACAGTGCGAACAGGAAAGGTTTTGCAGCCAAGATTATTACTCCCGATCTTGAATTGTAGCACCGCACGAGTATTAATGGAGTTTAAGCCGGAAATGCAAGGAAGCAAACCAGCAAATGACAGTATCCCTGAGCCACTGGGCGATCTGGAAGCCGCAATGGACCGAATGGAGGGGGTGCGAAAAGAAGTCGATCAGCGCGTGAAGGAGTCGTACGACTCCATTCGCGAATCCATCGCCGAATTGTCTAGACTACGAAAGCGCCCGCTCGCCGAGGTGATCCTAGAGATCGTCAAACCCTGGGAAAAGGAGATCATGTTCTCCCGGGTTCTCGCGATCCCAGCCAATAGACGCAAGTCGAAGGGCGAGCCTCGTTATCGTCATCCTCTGGACGCGAGTATCACGTGGTCTGGTGCCGGAAAGAGGCCTGAGTGGTTCATTGCCTACCGCAACAATGGCGGAAACGTCGAAGACCTCGCGATCTCTCCCGGGCAGTTATCCGCGCACTGAGCGCAAGTAGTGCTGTATCAACAACGGAGGGCTCCATGTCACTCGTACAAACAGCGCTGGATCTCAGCTATCCCGTTCGAAAGCAAGGACGCACGTTCGGGGGGCCGCGGTGCCCAACTTGTGGCATCGGAACCCCGCACTCAAATCGCTTCTGCATCTTTTTTGGGAAGGATGATAAGGAGCGTTGGAAATGCCAGGCATGCGGCAGTCATGGTGACATTGTGGATTTCATCGTAGCGGCCACCGGCTGCTCAACGGCAGATGCGTTCGCCCGAACGCGCAATGGGGGACGGTTCGCGCCCTCGGACGCGAAAGAGCCCTGTCCACCGCAACGGCCATCTCGGCCGAGCAGCGCGATGTCTCGCTCGCATATCCAACTGCTTCGAGAGGGCCTATCGAAACATCCGGACGACAAGGTATTCGCATATCTGCGGGGACGTTGCATTTCTTCGGCCTCCATTGAGAAGATGGTGGAGGCAGACCAATTGCGATTTCTCCCGAGTGACGTGCATCTTGCTAGAAAGATGATCTTCGAAGTGCTTGGCGGTCAAGATGTAGCCGAGAACTGCGGATTACTGACAGCGCCAAAGAAATGGCCTGCGGCGGCCTTCAGACCCGTCGTGGGTATATTGCCTAAGGATTGTGCGGTAGAGTTCAGAATGGTCGAAGAATCAGAAACCTTTAAAAAGGCACTGAGATTTGGTTCTCTGAATTATCCATACTTCATCAAGGCGGAAAAGGAGGTCAAAATTGTCGAAGGCCTAATTGACGTCCTGTCCTGTATTGAGCTCGGTGAAACGAGATCGATCATGGGTATTCCTGGGACTAATTCATGGCAGGTTGAATGGTTTTCGAGCATGAAAGCACACGGATACTCGACATTCCACACCGGCCTGGACAACGATGAACCAGGCAGGGACGCGATGGCGAAGATCTCTGGGGAGCTGGCAACCCTTGAACTGAATGTCATCGACGATCCCGCACCCGCCGGGAACGACTGGAATGACTACCTCAAGACCCTGAGAGGGGCCCCAAGCCCATGACCAGCTTGCATCACACCAAAAAAGGCCCGCCCTGCGCGGGCCTTTTTCTTTGGTGCAAGCGTTGCAAAATTGTTATCACTAATTGTTTTCGGCCTGAGTCCTCTTTGGTACAATTTGCGTACTAATAACGCCTTCTTCTTCCGAGGAGCCAACATGGCCGGTGCCAACGCAAACTTTCGCTTCGTCAATGCAATGCTCAACATTGGCTACCTGACAGGTGCCATCGTCATCACCGAAGAGCGCGACCGCTTCTATGTCCGCCAGACTGGCAACGAGCAGCTCGACATCCCAGTCTTCCTGCCGAACCTGGGCTACCGGATGCCGCCGCGCAATTCCATCAAAACGGTGGTGGTCCACTGCTACTCCCACATCACCGACTCGGGCACGAGCGTTAAGCCGGTCGTGGTCTCGGTCAGCGATCCGTCGGTGCTGACCATGCCACCGATGAGCAACTTCCTGCTTGGCTTCCGAAACAAAATCTCTTCCGAGAAGCTGGAGCATTTGATGGGCGAGATCAAGCTTCCGTACCACCGCGATGGTTCGATCAAGAAGGAGTTCTTGGATCTCCTCAAGGAGGAAAACAGTCAAGACGAGGCGATCTCGGCCATCATTGAAATGTACGAAATGACGCGCGGTAGCAACCGGACAGGCGCGCTGGACAACAACGGCAACCGAGTGATGATTGCAGGCTTCGTCGATCGCCGTTCCTACGTGCCGCCGAACGAGTACCAAGAGCATGGCCATGGGCGAGTCGACATTCGCCAGCACGAAGAACGGGACAAGTCGCTTCCCATTCGCCTGGTGGGTTCGCAAGTTCGACCCCAACTCGAGCGGGTAAAGCACCCCGGAGTGGCTATCAAGGTCGCGGGCAGGCTGCGTCGCAAGATCGTTCCCGCCCCTGACGGCCAGGGCATCATCAGCGACGTTGTCTACATCGAGACGGACCTGCTGCAGCGTGCCAATCAGGGGCAGGACATTCTTTCCGTGCCTGGTTGGATCACCACGTACCGCGACGAAATGTTGCGTCGCAGGGAGGCGGTCGCCAAACAATCCCCGGACACGGCGCCGGTCGAAGGCGGCCCGACTGGAGGTAGTGACGAGGCCCTCGACAACGCTGGCTGAGGTTTTCCATGGATTTGTCCACGTCTGGAGGGCCCGAAGATCTCGACGAACTGTCGGAGTTCGATGACGAGGCGGTGCCTGAGGATTTCGATCCGTTCGCGTTCGAGAACACGCTCACGCCAGCTGACAGCGAGATGGCCGAATTGTTCGACCGGGTTGCTGACGCCGCTGAAGATGACCGCCAGACGCCAGAGGTAACAGACGAGGACTACGAGCCCGAGACGCGTTGGATCGTCATGAGGCTCAAAAGGCACATCAAGGTGCTCACCTCCAAAGGCTCCAGCCAGGAATCCCGCTGGAGGGCGGTGCAATGGCTGTTTGTCAACGGGGCAAAAGACGCGAAGGGGGTGTCTTTCCACCTCTCCTGCGAAGCATTGAGCTGCAGGCCTGAGGTCGTCCAGCTGCGCACTATGTATGAACTCTGGCTGCGAGATGCGCCGCTTCACCGAAGCCTCCCTTTGCTCTCAGATCGAATCCCTGCGGAAATCGGCGACATGGTGTTCCATGCGTTCCCTCAGTACCGGAAAGCGGAGCAGGTCGCCGCGGATCTCTGGCAATACCCCGGGATGCCGTTTGCCGAAGCGGTCGAAGCGTGTCGAAACCATGGCCAGGCTCCGCAGCTTCTCGACGAGATGATTGCGCGGGGTGTTGTGGGTGTCACGGGGACAGGCGATGCCATGCGCTGCTTTCTCATCGGCGCCAACCCTACACAGCTCTCTATCGCCAAGCGACGTGTGTTCACATGGCCAATGCTTTTCACCTGAGCCGCGACCCGGCTATACGGGCTGCCGTCCGCCGATCGGTACAGCTGGCTTGCTACAAGCGCGGCGCGATGCACCACGTAGACGACGTGGAGCAAGACACCTGGATCGAGCTGAGCAAGCACGAAATCGACGATCGCCCCCTTGCCGGCCTTGCATATCGCTGCGCATTTCTCATTGCTGGCGCACTCCGTCGAAAGTACGATGAACACCGCCCGGTCGTCCGAGACGATCCCGAAGGTGATCACGCACACGTCCTGGACGCCTTGCCTGCGCGGGATGACGTGGCAGTGGAGGTGGAACAGCACCTGGACTCAAGTAGGGCGTTCGCGACACTTTGCGATAGCGTGCGGGCGGCAGCTGGCGGGGACCTGGACTTCGAGACGCTCGCCCAAGAAGACGTCGCGCGCGCGGCCGCAGGCCGGGTGCGCAATCAGTATGGGAGCGGCAGCAAGGACCAGGCGGAGGTCTTCAAGGCCGTCCGCAAGCGCCATGGCTTGACACAGGCCGAGATGGCCGCAGCGCTCGGGGTCAAGAAGGCCACCTACATCTCCTACGAGCATGCGTGTGTTCAGCGCATTCCTGATGAGGTCATGCAACGAGTCGCGGCAATCGATGCGGCAACGCGGCAGCCGTAGGGGCGGTTACTAGCCGCGGGTCGTCAATTCTCCCTGTACCGGCGAGGCCGGGTTCATAAACAGGAGAATTCATGATCTACGTAAACTTCAAGGCGCAGTCCGGCACACCTGACACCGCCGAATGGCACAAGTGGCGCCAGCGTGGGATAGGCGGCTCTGATGCAATCATCATCGCAGCCGCCGAAGGCCTGGTCGAACCCCCTTCGTGGGTCCGACACATCAACGCGCTGTTCTTCGAAAAGCGCGGCTATGACTGCTTCAAGGTGCAGACCAATGAGGCAATGCGGCGGGGCACTGAGCTTGAGCCAATAATCCGTGAACGCTTCGAAAGGCGGACAGGCATTCCGCTGATGCCATCGTTCGGAGAGTGCGAGTTCAACCGGCGGATCCGTTCGTCGTTCGATGGTGTTTCCTTCGACGACCGAATCACCGAGATCAAGGGCAGCGAGAAGTGCTACCAGCGCGCATTGCTTCAGGAAATCCCGGAGTACTACACACCGCAGCTGGCACATCAGTTCTTGGTCTACCACGGCCACCCTGACACCTGGAGGCCCGATCTCGTAGGCTATTTCTGCGCTGGTCATCCCGAGCTCGAGGACATCGCCACGGTGACCTACTACTCTGGGCAGCTCCAGTTCCTTGCGCGAAAGTTGCTTGCGGCCGAGGAGCGATTCATCGACTCGTTGCGCAAGAACGTGGCGCCGGCGGGAGGCCCCCGGTTCATGGAGTTCATCGAGAAGATCGAACCTCTCATCCGAGAGAAGCTTGCCGCAGAAGAGTTGGTCCTTGGTTCGAAGCAAACTCTAGTCCAAGCCATGTCGGAGGGGCATCGCGTAGACGGCTTCCAGCTGAAGCAGGTTGCGCCGAAGCCAAAGACGGACTGGCGCGCGATCATCGAGGAAGTGGGCGCCACGGAGGACGAGATCGACAGATACCGGAGCAAGCCGGTACTCGCCTTTAACTGTTCACGTGCCAAGCCTTTGGATGTGCCTCTGAAGGACGCGATTGGTATGTACCATGGCCAGGTGAAGCGGCTGGCGGAGGCGGAAACGCAGCTCAAACCGGTGCAGGAAGAGGCCAAGGTGCTCATGTCCAGCCTGGGCCTGGACCAACTGGTAGGGCCCTACTTCTCGGTGGTGACGCGGCGGGGTACCCCTGCCTACAAGCGGTGGTGGACAGAGCGAGGCATCGACAAGTCGATCATCGCCCGTCACACCACGGACGAAGAGTCCGAATCGAGCACGCTAGAAGCGCTCCCTGCGTGACAAGTTCTGATCGCGCAATACAAAAAGCCACCTTCGGGTGGCTTTTTTCATTCTCGGATCCCAGCTTGCACCTTATCGGCGTCGGCTGGGGGATTTTGGCACCAGGTAGTAGCTGCGTCCTTCATGCTCAGCAAGGCTCGACCTTTGGGGCGGCAACATGTTCATTGCCTCCACCGCCTCGACAAGGAACAACGAGCCCATGTCTGTCCGAACCATCGGATTCGAGCCCGGGTTCGACGTCTGCCAGGCGAATAGCAGCGATGCGTCAAACGCTAGCGGATCGCCTAGTGGGCCGCCCAGATCCTTCTTCTTTGAGGGACTCTTTCCGACGGTCGCCTGCCTCTTCACGAGTGCCCTCTGCACAAGCTGATCGTGCGATTCACCTTGGGACGGGAACACTGGCTCCGCGATAAACGATGGGCGCTTGGCCTCTTCGGAGTGTTCCACGTCGATGCTCGTGGCCAGGGCGATGATCGCCCGCCGTGCAACACTCGCAGAGGGCTCCTTCTTCACGAGGAAGATGGACGCAGATGGCGGATAGTATTTCCCCGCGTGCAGGCGGAACAGTGCCTGTTTGTCTTCCAGGACGCGGCAAATGCTCTGCTCGAAGATCGAGGCACAGTCCGCGCTGTGGAGCAGTTCTTCGGGCACAGGGTAGCCGTTCGCCTGAAGGCCCGCGATGATTTCGTCCATCATCAGATAGGCCCAGTCTCCGAACCGATACGCCAGACCTCGTCCCCTGGGATTGCCGCTTCCATGTTGCGCCCCCTGCAGAAGAGCGAGCAGAGCTTCAAATCGAAGCCCATGGTCCATGCTAGGAGCCTCCCAGGAGCTCAACGTGTTGGAGATCGACTCGGCGTGTTGCGGTGGCGGTCCTGCTTGTCGTTGCGGCCCGGCTCGATAGGAGACTTCTGGCTCCACTTCCCGGCCGGCGAGCTCGCCCCACAACTCCGCACGGTCAGGCTCCTCCATGGCGGCCGTGTCGAAATCCTGCATCGAGGCGGGCGCGGCAATGCCTTGTACACCGGTGGACTGATCCCAAGCGTGCACGGTACTTTGTGCGACTTCGGCTTCATCCATGGGCGTCTGAAAGGGAACAGGAATCGCAGGCTGTGCGTTCCCCAAAAGGGCAGGCTCGGCATTGTCAACCGGCCCTTGTGCGTCCTCACTTGTGCCAATGAGACGGCCCTTTGCCTCCTCAATCCCGGTGAGGTTGTCGACGCGATAGAGGAGTTCAGTGAGGCTTCGGGCTCGATCGTCGATTCTCGGCGTCCCGGGAATGCGGGAGATCTTGTGGTAATAGCCCACTGCGATGAGGAGCCGCATCAGTTCCGCCGTGTCCAATCGCTCGCATTCTGGAAGCATCCTCAGAATTCGCGCGCCGATGGTGTCATGGTCCGCATGCACTTCGGTCCAGACACCAGCCTTTCCCTCTTGGTAGCAGATCGCTTTACCTATGTCGTGCGCGAATGCAGCGAGGGGTGGCAGCGGGTCGTCAGCGTCGAACGCGTGAGAAGGCTTGGACCGATCCAGAAGCTCGAACATCTTTGCCCCTGCCTTGTTGTGGTGCCCCGTGTATCTCCATTCCGCGCAATGACGGTGCATCATCAGAACCACGTTCTGCGAGTGGTCGATAAGACTGGCTCCCCCGTGGCCTTGAGGATGGAACGTTGCTGGCACGGACCGATTTGCCTGGAGGAACTCGGCACAGGCCGTCATGACCGCAGCATGGTCGGGGTGCGACGCCCTATATCGGTTCCACCATCCCCTCAGCTGCGGGTCCCACCACATTGTCATGTCGCCGATCCGAGCGCGCTTGACACACAGCTCTTGAGCCGGCGTTCCCGGAGTGGCCGCTAGGTAGAACCGTACTGTCGGCAAGGCACCCATCGAGTTCTTGATTTCGAAGCGCGTCTGGCCCGCTGCCCTTCCAAGTAGCCCCTTCCACTCGGAGTCGAATAGGTCGAAATCGGTGAACGAGAGGGCCGCGAACGCGCCCGCCGCGGCCATCACCATCAAGAAGAGCACCAGGGAGTAGATGATGTCCAGTGGCTGATCAGAGAAGAGGGAGCCGGCAGCCAGCGCGATGATGTTCCAGCCAATGAAAACGGAGAGCAAGGCTCGCAGCATTCTTGCTCCTTACAGAGGACTAAGGCCGCGCCCGGCGCCACGCGAGGAGGTACCCCCTTGGCTCTCGGAAGAGGTCCACCGCTGTGGGTTCTTGTAGAAGTCCAGTCCCTTGACCGTAGGAGTCGCGAGGCGGTTCACCGCGTACTGCCCGATGGATTTGTAGAAGTCTGCCGTGAAGTCGAACTTGGGAATCTTGATGTGGTAGATCTGCGAGTTGCCATACAGGACGAGTGCCTCGCCCTTGCCCAACTTCTGAAAGGTCGTCGGGTGGACCCGAGGTACACGCTCGGAGCGCTTCGTGATGCCCATGCCGTCCGAGCGGGTGCGATTCGCCGTGGAAAGCTGACCTTCGCTCGCGCCTGTCGCCGACGACCGGCTGCTGCTCACGCTGTAGGCCATTGCTTCCTCCTCTCCGAACATTGCCGAACCAGCCGCGACAGTCTCCTCTTCACCGAGCTTGAAGAAGATCTTCGTCCAGGTGTTCCCGACGACCATCGAGCGGAACTCCGGGCTCACGGAATCCAGGTTCGCAATGGTCTGAATGGCTGGGACCAGGGCTTGATGCGCGGATCGACCTTGCTCGAACATCCGAGCCCACGATTGCGTGGCGTAGCTCCCCGCCTCGTCGAAGAGACCAAGAGTAGGGGGCCATGGTCGCATATGCTTCGGAAGCTGCTGGATCCAGCTGATGGCGGTCCGATAGTCCCCGGTGAACATCTTCCCGAAGTTCGACGCCGCTTCGGCCTTTCCCATCGTGGGGAGGGCGACGTAGATGATCCTGTTCGCCATGATGTCTTCGAACAGGTTGCACTCCGGACTATAGGTGTTCGTGAACTGCCCAAAGCTGCCAGTCCCGAAGCCATAGAGACGACCGCCAATCCCGCCGAATAGATCGCGCATCTTCTTCATGTCGAGGGTCGGATTGCCGCCAGCCTCTCGCGAGGCGACCTTGAACTGGTCTAGCCAGAGCTTGAACATCCGCCCGCCTTCGGAGTCCAGGTTCACTTGGCGCTCGAGGTGCATCATGGCCGCGGGCGATTGCAATGCAATGGCAAGGTCCAGAAAGTTGTACCCGATTCCCCGCATGCCGGCTATGTGCTGGTTTGCCGGAATGTCATTGAAAGCATTCACGAGGGTCGCGATGGCCTGATTCGCAGCCTGGCGATAGTAGTCGGTGCCAGGGCTTCCCTCGCTCGCGGGGATGAGCGACAGGACGCGGGAGGCGATCTCGTCCGGGTCCCCAAACAGGACCGGGTTGTAAGTGTTGGACAGGTTCGGGTCTCCAGCATGGATGACGCGTAGGTCCGCCGCTCGTCCGGCCCAGCAGGCCATCGCATAGATCTTCTGGAGATTGTCCGAGTCAATCTTTCCGTCCACGAAGACAACGCCGCCACCACGCGCTATCTGCTGGAGTGTGACCCACTCGGCAAGGACGGTCTTCCCGACACCTGATTGCCCTGCAATGAGCGCATGTCGCATCCAGTGCTCCCAGTCCACGGTCACAGGCCGGCCAGTGACGACGTCATAGCCAAGCATCATCCCGTCCCAGTCGTTCCATCGTGCGGGGGAGGGCAGATCTACATCCGAAAGGATATTCACCTTGGACTCGTGCGCCCGTCTTGGCGACAGCGCGACTTCGCGCATGGTCCGCCCCAGCCGCCATGCCCCAGCCGCTGAGAGGCCCATTGCCGATGCTCCAATCACACCGGAGGAAATAGCCGACGCAATCGGGGCACTTGCTGAGAGGCTGCTCACAAAGCTGCTGGCGAGTGATGCGATTCCGGGATTGGCCAGGGTCAGTCCCGCAGCGATAGATCCTGCCGTCAGCAGGTCTTCTCGCCCGCCGAACTCGATGACAGGGAGAAGCTCGCGAAGTGTGCGCTTGGGTTTCGACATGACTTCCTCAGTCGGTGGACGTTTTTCCGGGAGAGGCGATGCAACGCTGGGCTAGCTGCATCACCGTTCTTGGCGTGTAGATGTCATCGAACAGCACGTCGGGTTCGTCGGCCGCGGCGGTGTTGAAGGTGAGGGTGCCGACATCGAAGATTCGGCCGATGAGCGACTGAGTCATGTTCACAGACCGCACGTCCCGCAACATCACGGTGGTCGTGCTCACGCTGAAGATGCCCTTTCGCGAGGTGACACGGCCATCCTCCAGGACGTAGAGGTGGGAATAGCGCCAATACAGGGCAGGTCCAGCGGCCAGCAGAGCGAGGCCATTGAGCCAGTACACGACCGTTTCTTGCACCACGGGCGATGACCACGTGTCAAGGCCCACGTAGAGGGCCAGTGCCAGAAAGGCGAGTGAGCAGCCGATGTTCAGAACGTAGGTGCGCCAGGCCGGACGCAGGCGAAGTGGAAGCTTCTTCACTTGAGGCCTCCTGCGGCGATGGTCTTGCAAGGCGTGACGTATGCGGGTGTTGCTGCGTACAAGGTCTCCTCCAGCGCGACACATGCTTTGAGGCTCTCGGGAATGCCTCGCATCGCACCGTGGTGGTACCAGTAGTACGCCGCCCATGGGCTTTTGGCCTGTCCGTCCCAGCCGTGAAGGTAGGCGAAGGCTAGGTCATGAGCAGATTCCACGCTGCCTTGATTCAGGGCCATTGCGTAGAGCGCGGTGGCTGTCGGGCGCTCGTTGCGCTCGAAGGCCTGAGCAAGCGCGCGGCTGACTTCCGCGCTTCGATGACGCGCGGCGTAGCCAGCCGCCCACGCGGCCGCATCCTGGGAGTTGCCAAACCATGAGTTGATTTGCGGGATGGAGTCGCTTGCAACCAGCTCAGGCCTTCCTTCCAGGCGCGACACCCTTGCTTGGGGATCCGGGATCTCGCAGCCGATCTTCTTGAGAACTGCTGCTCGTGCCGACGCGTCGTACACGCCCGAGGCCTCGGCTCGATAAATGCGGTGCTGGTCCCCAAAGGACAAGCAAGGGGCGGGTGCCGTCGCACAACCCGTCAGCGCAACGGCGCAGAACGCTAAAAGAACAGGCAAGGCAGGGCGCATGAAGGCTCCTTGTTTAGGTGAAAGTAACAAAACAATTATACGTTTTGACGCAACAAACGCGAAAAACAGAGGTGATAACAAAATTGTTCTTGGTGTCTGGCTGCTGAATGGCGTAACATAACGCACCAAATGCACCAATCCTCCTTGCAAGACATGTTTGTTACCCACTGCTGGAAGGCTGCGGCCATCCTGATCCCGGTTTGCTCGCTGGTCGCCGGATGCTCGGCCCCGCTGCCGGCACGGCAAGAGGCCTACCGGCTTGCGGACATGGAGGGCGCGCCGGTCTATGGGCCACGAAACGCCGACCGCGTCGATGACCTCGCCATCGTCGTCTGGGACAAGCCCGTGCGTTACGTGAGAACCAAGCCTGGGAAGGCATCCGTCGGTTCGGCTGCGTTGTCGACGAAGCAGATCGCGCGCGTTGCCGTACGCCATGGCGAGGCGGACCTTCAAGGCGTCAAAACCACATCGCTCCTGCCAAAAGACGCGGAACGCTACTTGGTGGATTTCGTCGTCGCGACAGAGACCGACCTTGAGGGCATCGACAAGGCATGGGCGGAGCAGGTCTTGCCCAAGTTCCTGGCAGCGGGCTATCAGCGCGGGAAGTTCGTTGTGGCTGGAATGAAGGTAATGGCTACAGATAACCCAGTGATCGAGATAAGGGCAATTCTGCAATGAGAACTATCGATATCCCATCCGCGATCGTCGACGATCCTCCGCATATCCTCTTCTGGGAGGCCGATGAATTTATTCCGGCCCTCACAATTTTTGTGATTCTCTATCTCTGGGATATGACATTCCTTGCCATCGTGGCGTCGATAGCTTTCACAAAAGCATTCGCACGTGTCAAGGGATCGAATATGCGAGGTCTATTGTTTCATATGCTGTGGTGGCCCGGGCTGATTCGGATGAACTCGGTTCACGACAGCGGCCTCAATCGACGATTCGACGACTAAAAATGGATTTCAAAAAATACGCACAAAACCTGAGCTGGATGCAGTTCGCACTGGCCGGTTCGCTTGCCACGAACGTGCTGCTCGCCATGGCCTCAGTGATATTTATGTTCTCCTACTCCTCACGAGAAGTTGTCACGCGTGTGATCCCTCCTCAAATGACGCAAGGGGCGGAGATTGGTTCCAGGGCGGCAAATGCCGAATACAAGAAGGCTTTCGGACTATTCTTTGTGAACCAAGTCGCAAATCTCCAGCCACTCTCCGCGCCCGGAATTATCGACACGATGTCAACTTTTGTCTCGCCAGCGATATTTGGCGAGTTCCGCAAGCAAGCACTTGAAGTAATCAAGGATCCAGTCCTGAATGCAGCTGCAGTAAGCACCGACTTCTCACCTAGTCAAGTCCACTATGAAAAGGAGACTGATCGGGTGTTCGTGATTGGGACACTGCGGACAAAAGGAGCAGGCGTAGATAAGACGCGGAATATTGTCTATGAGCTAACCGTCGCAATTTCCGATGGGCGACCTTGGATTACGCATTTCACGTCTTATGTAGGAAATATTCCACAGAGTCTCACCATTCTCATGGGGAAAGCGAAGAACAAGATCGAGGACATTGAACCGGCACGACAGCCCGTGCAACGCCGAGAAGAAACTCCAGAGGCCCAGGCAGCCAATGAAATCGACGCTCAGGGAATTATCGTGCAGCGCGATCTGCCCGTGCGCAACCTGAAGGAGGCGATTCAAACCGAGTTGAAAGAAAAACCAGCAATCAAGGTCGATTAATGCCCATGTTCAATAGCAACAGAAAATTGTGGACTGCCTTTGCCGCGCTGATTCTCAGTGCCTTTGCAAACACGTCATTCGCTCAAACAGGCCCAGGCGAGGAGGCGAAGGCTCCGGCGAAAGAAGGTGCAGTCTCGGTCAAGGGGGAGTCGAAGCAAACGGTCATCCAACGCGGCGCGCCCAGCGAAGCGTTGAAGGCCGCTGCCGACCTGCGCACCCGCGCGGGAATGGCCCCGCCCCCAGAAGTCCGCGATATTCGCCTTCCGGGCTTGAAACCCGACGATCCACAATTCAAGCCATTTGTCCTGCACACACGGGTGGGCGTGAACGAGATGGTGACGCTCTCGTCGGATTTTCTGAATCGAATCTCGACTCCGTTCGAGGATCCCATCGTGGTTGATATTACCGACCCGAAATCCGAGAAACACAAGATCACGGGCAGCGAGGTGTATTACCTCCCCTCTGGTGTCGACCCCATCGGGATCTACATCTTTGACAAGGGCAACCCGACCCAGACCATCAGCCTGACGATAGTCCCAAGGGCGGGTATCCCGGGCCAGAACTTGCTGGTCAAGCTGGAGAACTTCCGGTCCGTCAGGCAGCTTTCGCTCGTGCCAGATGTTGGCCCCATGGTGAAGCCTGCTTCCAACGACTTCGAGGCGATGCTGGCCTCGTTGGTGGTAGGTGCAATTCGAGGGAACGTCCCTGGCTTCTCGCCCGTGCCACTGGAGGTAGGCGAAGCACGCATTGATGACGTGCGCATCGTGCCGAACTTCGTCATGCAGGGCAGCTACCTGGACATCTATCGCTACAAGCTCACGAACGAAGGGACTGCCCCCATCGACATGAACGAGGGAGCGTTCTACCGCGAGGGCATCAAGGCTATCACCTTCTTTCCGCATGTCTCGCTTCAACCTGGGGAGTTCACGTACGCTTTTCTGATCAGCGAGAAGGCGACGGACTTCAGCAAGGACTTTGCTTCCGAAGAGCGGCCTGCTGGTCGCCGCACCTCGAAGTGACGGGAGCCCAGCATGGAAATTGACAAGCTGAAGGCCAAGCGCGTTCTCTACATCACCGCTGCCGTCATCGTTCTCTTTGGCGTTGCACTTCTGATGGCGGTCTGGGGCGACAAGAAGAAGCAGAAGAGCCCTTCCCTGAAGAAGCCCGAGGTGACTATCTATCGCGAGGGCGGGCTCACAGGCGTTGAGCAATTCACCTCGGACATGAACTCAGTCCGTAAGAGCCTCTCCGACCTGACAAAGATCGCTGAAAAGCAGCAGAGCTCCATGGAGACGCTCAATCAGCGGGTTTCCGAACTTGAGAAGCCACAGAGTCGTGCAAAACATGGCGATTCGCCTGATCGCGAACGGGACGCTCCAGCTGAACGGGTGCCGGAGTTCAATGTCAAGCGCGAAACTCTCGATCTCAAGGCTGCGCCACCACTCGCGCCACCTTTGCCGCGTCCTCTGGCTGGGGCCGGACCAATCGGCGCCCCGGCCCCAGCCGTGCCGCCAGCCAGTGCCGCGGAAAAACCAGCGCAGCCAGCCGCAAGTGTGCAGCCGCGCCAGATCAATATCACCGATTCAAGTGGCCAAAGCTTCGACTTCAAGAAGGTGAAGGAAGAGAAAGCGCAGGCGTTTGAAGCCGCTTTTGACGCGAAGAAGGCGCAGAACGTGTTCATGCCCGTGGGCTCTATGTTCACGGCGGTGATGCTCACCGGCGCGTCCATGCCCACGTCGGCCGCGACACAAAAGAACCCGATTCCTATGGTGTTCCGCGTGAAGCGCGAGGCGATCCTTGCGAACTTCGCCTCCATCGACGTGCGCGACTGCTTTTTGCTCGCCTCCGGCTACGGGCAGATGGCCACTGAGCGCGTGATTCTTCGCGGCGAGGCACTGACCTGCGTGCGCCCTGACGGCGGTGTCCTGGAGACGCCCTTGTCTGCCTACATCGTCGGATCAGATGGCCAAGTAGGTGTTGCGGGCCGCCTTACCAGCAAGCAGGGCCAGCTGATCGCAAATGCTCTCCTCGGCGGCACCATCTCTGGACTTGCGTCCCCACTCCAAAGGTCAAGAGTGCCCGCCCTCAACCTGGCACCTGGTGCCGGCTCGATCTACGAGGACGAGAGCATGGGCCAAGTGCTTCAAAGCGGCGTTGCTGGCGGGTTCTCCCAGACCGCCAATGCCATCGCAAAGCACTATTTGAAGCTCGCGGAAGAGACGTTCCCGGTCATCGACGTGGCTGCGGGCGAAGTGGTCACGGTGGTCGTGAGCCAGGGCGTACCCCTCCCGCTCAAAGGATCGACCTCGCTGAACCGAATCGCCGCCGACTCAGGCGATGGTGCGGTGAGAACCGCGCTGCACCGGCCGACATCGCAGCCGAAGGGTGGAGAAACCGCGGCGCAAAAAGATCCTGCGAAGCAACCCCAGGCGCAGCCTGTCTGGCAGTCCGGCGCAGCTTTTGGCACCCCGGAAAAAGAAAGTTCCAAGCCAGAGTCGCTGAGCGACGACATCAATTCCGCAATACGAAATACCCTGGGAGCACTCAAGTGACAGAACAGAACAAACTCCATCGAATTGGCCTGGGCGCAGCATTGATCGTTGCTTCGGTAGCCACCGTCGGCTGCGCGTCCACCTTCAACGTCGGCGAGACCGAGTTCGCCTGCAAGAAGGAGGAGGGATGCCCGACGCCGATCGAGGTCTATGAGGCGACCCATGGAATTTCGTCCGAGGTACGCATGGGCCGCACGCCGAAGAGCTGGAAGGCCAGCTCCAGCGACGTTGTGCGATTCAACCAGGACACAAGGGCCAGCAAGGAGACACGCGGCCTGATTGACGCCACAGCCGTCAAGGTGCCGGGCGACAGGGCTGTTCGCCCCCTGCGGTCGGGATCGGAGGTAGCGCGGATCTGGATTGCACCGTGGATTGATGAGGCGGACAACCTTCACTGGGCGCGCTACACCTTCGTCGAAATCTCGAAGCGCCGCTGGGAGGTTGGTGAGAAGGAGATCAGGAGCGGCGGAACCTCCGTGCCATTTGTGCAGATTCGCGGCGATCGCGAACCAGGGGTGCTGCGGAAATGAAAACTCCAATGGATACCTACTACGAACTCGCCTCCCGCGATCTGCGGGCGAACGCACGCTGGAAGACGATGCGCCGCCTCGCCTGGGGCGCTGTAGTGGCGGTGGTACTCACGCTCTGCGTACTGATCTTGTTCAGCGGAGAGAAGGACGATAAAAACGTCGTGCCAGTCGTCCGAATCACGGGCGAGATCGGCCCGGCACTCGACATTGACAGCCTGCATCGCCAAATTGAGCGCGCTATGGCCTCGTCGAAGAGCGGGATCATTCTCGCCATCGACTCGCCTGGTGGAGACCCCAATCACGCAGTGAGGATCAAACATCGCATCGCGTCGGTGGCTCGCGAGTTCCCCGAGAAGAAAGTGGTTGCCGTATGTGAGCGGCTGTGCGCGTCCGCCGGCTACATGATCGCCCTGGAAGGCTCTGTCATTGCGGCAGGTCCGTACTCGCTGGTGGGCTCGATTGGGGCGGTTCTGATGAACGGAAACTTCTCGGACCTCCTCAACAAGGTTGGCGTTACCTACAAGGCCTACGCATCGGGTCCCTACAAGGCGATGCTGAATCCCTACATCCCTTCGACTGCGGCCAACGAGGAGAAGGCCATGCAGATCGTGAAGACATTGGGCGCCAGATTCTCTTCGGAGGTCCGGGAACGAAGAAAGCTCTCCCCAGCCGCCGATATTGATGGTGGTGAAGTCTGGACCACTGACGTCGCCCTCGAGATGAAGCTGATTGACGAAGTGGCAGTGATCGAGGACGTTGCTGAAAAACACTTCGCGGGTGCTCGCCCTGTCGTTGTGAAGCGGGGTCGCTCCCTGCCCACCGCTCTTCAATCAGTGAATGAGTGGCTCGCTGGCCGCGTGAATCTGTTGTTCTAGGGGACGCACATGGAAGTAGTCAAATCGATCGCCATTGCACTGGCGGTGTACGTGGTGGTGTCTGTGTCCGTGTACTTTGGATACACGCGGATGAACCAGGATCACGCAGCGCCGGAGCTCAAGATCGCAACGATCGACATCCGGAAAGTGAGCGACGAAATTTTCAAGAGCGGTGGCATTGGGTCTGCCGGCATCAGCGACGCGGCCCAGCTTTCCGACCGAATCCAACGTGCCTCCAAGTCACTGGCTGACCAGGGCTACTTGGTGGTTAACAAGCCGCTGATCCTGGCTGCGCCGGAGACTCTGGAAGTCTTTGACGCCACAGGCGATGTGGTGAAGGCAGTCCTGGGAGACCGCTAGATGGCCAAGCGAAACCGACCATCCGTCCACATCCCGGTCCTGGCATACGACTCTGACAACTATGTCTTTCAGTGCCGCGGGGGATACCTCGGCGTTTGCTGGGAATCTGCGCCCATGGTTGGTGCGGACGACCAGACTGCGGACATGTTGGCGAACGCATCGTCTCTGCAACTCCCGGCCGGCTCGTTCCTGCAGTTCAGCATGATCGGCCTCCCTCACATCAAGCAGTACACGACGTCTTACCTGAAGGTCAAGGCGGAGGGTATGCATCGCGTGGAGAGCTCCGACACGCAACGCACGTTGCTGGAGGTGTCATCGCGTCGCGCAGCGTTCATCGAGGCTGGCGCGAAGGAGCCGCTGCTCCCAAGCTCAGGCCAGCTCATGCACGATCGGCGCCTGATCATCAGCCTCAAGATTCCAATCGCGGGCCTGAACCCGACCGAAAAGGAAGCCAAGTTTCTGTGCGACGTGAAGCTGAAGTACGAGGATAGTCTGCGTGCCGCAGGCATCTTCGGGCGGCCGATGCGCGGCAAGGACTATGTCGACCTGATTGCCTCGCTCTATAGGTCGGGGGAGGGTGCACAGAACATCGAAGTGGTCGACAACCTCACGCTTGACGAGCAGTGCTTCAAGCCAGGGGACCGCCTGGACACCGAGCTTGACAGACTGGTGCTGAACGAAGCGACCGACATCCGAGTGTTGGGGGTGAAAGCCCTCCCCAAGAGCGCCAGCCTCGCGCTGGGCTACATGATGCTGGGCGACTACCTCGGCAACAACAACCAGTTGCGGTGCCCGTACCTTCTCTCGCTCTCCATTCATTTTCCGGACCAGGCGAAGAAGAAGTCCGACATGAAGACCAAATCGGTCATCGCGAGCTACCAAGCCTTTGGCCCATTGCTGAAGTTCATTCCTCGCCTCGCTGCGAAGAAAAACAGCATGGACATCGTGATGGACTGCATCGAACGCGGTGAGCCCGTCATCGAGGCGAGCCTCGGTGTCGCGCTGATCCATTCAGACAGCGAACTACTTTCGGGCGCTACGGCAGCGCTGGCAACTTACTACGACTCGCTCAACATCACCATGCAGGAAGAGAAGGGAATTGTGCTCCCTGCATTCACCAACCTGCTTCCGCTGGCGCCTACCGCAGAGTCGGTCAAGAATCTGTTTCGGTACTCGACCATGGGCGTTAGCCATGCGCTGGCACTGGCCCCCCTGATGGGCGAGTGGAAGGGCACGGAGCGTGACAAGGCCGCGATGCTCTACGCGACGCGCCGTGGGCAGGTGGGCACTCTGGACTTTTACTCGGGCTCTGCAAACTACAACGCCGTGGTATTTGCTGGATCAGGTGCCGGCAAGTCGTTCTGGGCCCAGCAAGTGGTCAGCGACTACCTGGCCGCGGGCGCCAAAGTCTGGACCATCGACGTCGGCCGAAGCTACTACAAGCAGTGCAAGGCCTACAAGGGCGAGTTCATTGACTTTCGGGCCGACTCTGGGATCTGCTTGAACCCATTCACGAACGTTGTCAAGATCGATGACGAGGTGACCCTCATTGGCGCACTGATCGAGAAGATGGCGGCGCCTGTGAAGGGCTTCGAAGACTTCCAGCGGTCGTCAGTTGAGCAGGGAATCAAGGCGGTGTGGGGGTCCCACGGGAATGCCTCGACCATCGACGACGTCGCCACCTACTTCCTGGAGCAGGACGACCCTCGCATCAGTGACATTGGCGCTCAACTCTTCTCGTTCACAAAGCAGGGCTCTATGGGCTCCTGGTTCAACGGGCGCGCGAACGTTGACCTTTCGAAGGACTTCGTCGTGTTGGAGCTCGAAGAGCTCAAGTCCAACAAAGTCCTCCAACAGGTGGTTCTGATGCAGGTGATCTCGGCGATTCAGCACGAGATGTACCTGGCCGGCAAGTCTCGGCCCTTGATCCTGCTGCTCGACGAGGCCTGGGACCTCCTAAAGGATCCCATTGTGGCGCGGTTCCTCGAAGACGCATGGCGTCGATTCCGCAAGTACGAAGGATGCGGGATCTTGATCACCCAAGATATTGCGGACCTATACGAGTCGGCTTCGGGCCGTGCCATTGCCACGAACTCCGACTTCAAGATCGTGATGAAGCAGAACCCTGAGTCAATTGCCCGCATCCAAGACTCCAAACAGCTCGTCCTGGGCGCAAACGTCTTCCAGCAAATGGGTTCCGTGCACACGGTACTCGGCAAGTACTCCGAGTTCATGGTGATCTGCTCCTCGGGGATCGGGATTTTTCGCTTGATCACCGATCGCTTCTCGCAGGTCCTCTTCTCCACCAAAGGACGGGAGCGTAGCCAGGTCATGGCCGACATCGATAGCGGCAAACCTGCAGTCGACGCTGTGAACGACTACATCGCCGAGTACGGCTGAAAGGGTAAACATGTTGGGTCGAACAATTGTTTTCGTTGCGGTCGTCCTCACGGGTCTTTGGGCGGCGGCCGTCTTCAACGAGAAGGATGAATGCGCGAGGCTCGAGCGACTGCTCGCGGTCGTGGACATGCCAGTGGAGATCGCGCGCATGTTCAACGCCAGTGACTCGTCCTGGTCGGAGTTTCAGCACAAGGCCTCGCTGCAGGCAAGAGATGCGCTCCTGCCGGGTCGGGACTGCAAGTTCCTCGGTGCGCGCGAGAAGCAGTGGCAAGGAGAGGTGATGGAGCGCGTCACCCGCGGTGGGCTTCCACCCGAAGAGGCAGAGGTGATTCTCCGGGGGAAAAGCCGTGAGTAGAACGGCTGGGTCGTACATCCGCTGGACGCTCGCGCTTTCGGCTATCACCGGCGCCATCGGCGGCTCAATCCTTGCGTCCCCGTTCCGCCTTGGATTCGATGTGCAGAGGTTGTTGGGATTCCCAAGCTGTCTGCCGTCCTACGTGTACTTCCTGGACTACCGCAAACCCATCCGCGCGCCGAAGCGCGGCGACTACGCGGTCTTCAGCTATCCGGCTACCAACCTTGGAGTCGGGGCCCGAGAAGGGCAACGCGCCGTCAAGATCGTGGCGGCGCTACCCGGCGAGCTGGTGGAGATCGCGGGGACCGAGCTGTATATGCGTGGGGTGCCTTGGGCCTACGACCGACTGTGGCTGGCCAAGTCGATTTCTGGAAAAACTGTTGGGGATTTTGATGCGAAGTACAAAGTGCCAGAAGGCACCTGGTTTGCGTATGGCACCGAGAAGGAAAGCCTTGATAGCCGCTACTTTGGGCCTGTTGAGCAGTCTCGCATCGTCGGATACGCGAAACCCCTCTTTTGAGGAAACGGCTCGAATGGCCGCGTCGCAGTTCTCTGCGCCCATGCAGCCCTACATTGCGGAGCGCGAGCGCAACCTTGAGGGCACCGAAGAAATCGTGGTGTTGATCTCTTCCTCGATGCCTGCCGGTGCGCTACGGGCGCTGTTCGCCCAGGCGCACGAGTATGGCGCGGAGAAGGTTCGTTTTGCGGTACGCGGGTTCGAACCGCGCCAGTTGGGCCGGACCATCGCGGGCTTCAGAGCTCACTTCCCCGACCCCGCATCAGAGTACGTTCTGATCGACGTGGATCCAAACGTCTTCCGCCAGGTCGAGGCGCAAGCCGTGCCCGTGTTCCTGGTCAAGGACAAGGAGAGCTGGTTTGAATCACGCGGAGAAATCAGCTTGTTTGGCGCTGTGGAGAACGTCCGCAAGCGCGGACCATTGCAAATCGGGCCGATGTACACCATCGCAGAACCTGACGTGCTGGACGTAATCCAGAAGGAGGGCTCAAAGCTGGACTGGGCCGGCATCCAGGCGAAACTTGCCGACAAGGCCTCTAGGGGCGAGGTTCGAGCTCAGTCCATGCTCCCGACGACTGGAGAGACTAGACGCATCCGGCACTCGCCCCGCGTTGCGGTCCAGCAGGACGTGGTGGTGGTGGAGCAGGGAAGGTACAAGGTGCTCGCACCTGCAGGTGGCTTGGTCAATCCGCTGGCGCATTCGAAGTTCGACCGGACCGTGGTCGTGATCAACGGCCAGGACGCGAGCCAGATCGCTCTGGCGCGGTCATGGGTGAAGCAGTACGGCGCCCAGAGCGTGGACGTCTTCTTTGTGTCTTCGGCAGAGGTCCCACGTCTTCAGCAAGAGATCGGCGCCCCGGTATACCCGCTCTATGACTGGATGTCGGGCGCGTTCGGTGTAGAGGCCGTTCCAGCGCTCGTACGGCCGGAGGGGCAGGAACTGGTGATCCAGTACGTTCGGCCGGGGGATCGGCCATGAGCAAGATGCTTTCATACCTTTTCCGGTGCGTGGCGTTCGCCGTGCTGTTGGCCGCCACATCGAGCGCCTGGGCCGAGGCCCGCAGCACGATGTGCAACAACTACTCGATGCTCAAGAACATGTTCACTGACGTGTGTTGGAGCGGCATGTTCCCCATCCGCATCGCAGGTGCCACGATGATCTCCGGAAAGAGCGGGGTTCCCGAGGACGCCTACAAGAGCCCACTGTGCAAGTGCGGTGGGGACATTTCGAAAGGCCAGTTTCCGAAGATTGGGTTCTCCGTGGGATTCTGGGCTCCAGCCAAGGTCATCGACGTCACACGCCAGCCCATGTGTTTTGCCTCGCTTGGGGGAACGCGTGCGTCCATGCCCAGCATTGGCTGGTTCGGTTCTGGAAGTAACACCGGCCGGGCCGACCGCAGCAACGGCTTCTACAACTGGGTCGCATACAGCGCGCCTCTGATTTACATGATGCGGCTGCTCGATGAGAACGCCTGCGCGCCCGACGGATTGCTGGACTTCGACGTCATCAACATGAGTCCGCTGTTTCCGAACTGGAACGATGTTGTGGGGCGATACGCGGCTTTCATGAACCCTGAAAGCATGTTCCTTGGCACCGTGAGCGCGCTGGCCACCATGCCGATCGACTCGATGAGCACCATCGTTAATGACAAGCCCTTGAACTATCTGCACTGGGCAGCAGGGCAGTGGGGGATGCTCTATCCAATGACGGGCTTTGACGAGTCAAGCAGTACCTCGGACACCGTCCGCTTTTCCTCGCTGATCGCTGCGCGCTCGATGGCCCTGATGCACCGCCTCGGGCTGCTGCGCGGCACCGTCGGTGGGTCGAACATCTGCGAGCGCAAGGTGCAGCCCATCATGCGTAAGGATGCGTTCCGCTGGCAGATGGTCGCTCCATCACCCGAGTACAACACCATTCCTGGTGCGAGCGGAAACGGTGCCACCGTACGAATGATCGACCGGCCCCATGGTCGAGGAACCTGTACGCACCCGACGGGCCTGCCTACCCCCTTGTGGGGCATGTGGCGCAACGTTCCCGCCACCGGCGAAGACCACTCCTACATGATCTTTCAATACACCGACTGCTGTTTCGGTATTACCCCCGCTCCCTAAACCATGTGGCTCAAACTCACCGGAAGAATCCTGATAGCCGTTCTCGGGTTCAACTACAGCGTTGGCGCCCTTGCCCAGGCCGTGACCACGCGGATGGAGCAGTCCGCGCTCGATGCTGCTACGACCAAAGAACGAAACGTCACAGGCTGGATTGACCAACCTGCAACGCTTCCAGGGCCGACCTCGCCGAACGTCACGCCGTTGGCAGGTTCCGCGATCTACCGAGCGCCGACGGCGGGTGAGGTCAGCCTTGATCGCGCGGCTTCGACCAAGTGGTCCACCCAGTTTGCGCCCGCCTCGAAGGCCGCAACGCTGGACAGCGCCCAGTCAGGGCAGGACATGGCCTCGCAGTCACTGGATGCGCTGATGCCCAACCCGAATGCGGACTACAACCGTGCTCAGGATGGTGTGACATCGACCAGCAGCACGGGGAGAAAGGTCAATGTCAACGAGCTTTTTCCAAACTTTAACCAGACTGAGGCGAACGAGATGTCACAGATGGGGAAGGACACGTATGCCGACCCCACAAAGCTTGAGGCTTTGACGAAACAGAACTCTCGCAACCGTCGCAAGGATGGGTGCCGGAGGACCGAGTTCGTGTCGCTCTACAAGCAGCAGACAAGCTCAGCTCGCGCGGCCGATGCCAATCACCGGATCTACCGCATCACCTTCCAAGAAACCGAGAAGCGGGCTGTGGTGGGTGCCCCCGAGAAGAAGGCGTGCTTTCGCAACGGAAATCCGAACGCTGAGTGCGTCCAGGAGCCTTTGTTCGACGTGGACACGAAGGCCTCGACCTACTCGCAAGGCCAAGTGCGTCTGCAGCTGCCGACCCTCGGCGCGAGCGCCAGTACCTGGCAGGACCAAGTCGACGAGGGACATGCGATTCGGTACGAGTACACGCCATTTTCAGCAGGCACGAAGTACAACTACTTCACATACAACCACAGGCTTTTCTTCGTGGTCAATGGTGCAATGCTGGATGCCACGCAGCATGTAGCGAGCTACGGGACGGCAAAGGACAAGTGGACGTCGGTCATCACCACGTCGGTTCCCCAGGGAACCAGCGAGGTGATCTTGCTTGCGGACTTGTACCGGACGGAGGTGAACTACTACGAGCCTCCGCCATCCGGATGCATGCCAGATCCCCCGACGACATGCGCAATCCCATCGCGAGGCGGGGACGTGATCAACTGGTGTCCTGGTGAGCGCGGTGCATCAGTGCTCGAAATGTATGACGATCGCCGGCAGGACACGGCCGCAAACACTGGGCACAAGTGGGTCAACGACGCGATCGCGAACACAGCACGGAACGACCACTCCAGCGACACTGGGCTTCAGGCGCAGATGGTGGGAAAGATGAACGCGTCCTCTGGCACGAAAGCCATGGAGCTGGTCAACTCTTGCAATCGGATCAGCGACGGCAGCTTCACGCAGAACGGCGGGAAGCCATACAACCGGGAGCAGGTCAACAACTGCGAGAAGATCATCAAAGAGGCCTTCACTCCGAACGGATGCTCTGGCATGCAGCGCCAGTTTGGACTCGCTGAGGTTGGGGATCATGTCTATCTGCGAGTCCGTGGGTGGAACAAGGTCAAGCTGCCAGTGCTGGACGCGCTCGGGAAGCCGACGGGCCAGTTCACGTACCGCAGGGACCCTGTCCCTGTGCAGGGTGCCGTCGCGAACATCGCGAGATTCCCGGTTCTGTCGCCCGCTCTTGACTGCCCGGATTGCAATACCGAGCCGGAGGAGGGCTACTACGTTGAATACATCCACTCTCCTTTCGGAGGTGACCCCAAGAAGACGGGCGTGAGCCGCATCCGAATGCTCGGGGGCACGGCGAACGCAAGCCACTTTGGTCGCCCTTCGGATGGCTGGCTCCCAGCTGTCAGCGCCACCGCAGACAGCTCGCGCACCGAAGTTGAGTTCGCTGCCGCCTTGCAAATGGTCACGGTGAATGAAATCACCGGTTGCAACGACTACCTCAAGATGGTTAGCGACAACCTATGCAAAAAGCCGACTATGGCGTGCACGGACCAACGCTCGACCGTGACGAGTGGTTCGGTGACGTTTGGCCACGGGCTGGCGACTTCGGGATTCATTGACATGCTGAGCCCTTGGCTCAAGGGTTCCGCGTCCTTCCCGGACTACGCCGAGGCAGGCCCATCAGCTCCAAATGCGAGCGACAGTGAAGACTGGTTCGGCCTGGACAAGATGTGCTGGGGAGCCAAGGGCGGCCCGCTGCTGCAGTGCGGGAAGATGGAAGGCGAGGGAGTCCAGTTTGACGAAATCACGGAGGGCGACAAGGTCTACCAGAGCAACTGCGCATACGCGGAAAACGTCGACGGAAAGAAGCTCTCCCAGTGCCGCCCGCTGCCGGCGTTCAGCGTCTGCGCGGACCAGCGGTTCGTCGGCTTGTTCTCGGGGATTTGCTATGTGGAAAACAAGGCATTCGACTGCGGGGAGCAGGCTCCGGGAAACTGGACCACCGACACCGAGAACCAGGTTGATGTTTGTCAGGGAACGTTGCGGTGCGTAGGCACCGAGTGCACGCGGCCCAATCTGACAGGCTCGTCCAAAGCTGACTTCGCGACAGCAGCCAGCGGCATGGAAGCGCTCAACATGATGAAGTACGACATGGTGTGCGCGGAGACTGGAAAACCGCCTGCATCGCTCACGGAAACCTGCACGCTGTCCATTTTTGGCGGGAAACAGTACTACTGCTCCTATACCGTTGGTAGCGGGAAGGTGATCACCGATGTGGCACTGGTAGATGGGAACTGCTGCCGTCAGGCCCGAAAGGACGTGAAGAACGAGGCACCCAACTGGATGCAGTACCTGCAGGGCTACTACATCGTCAAGAAGATCGGCGAGAACTCGATCACCCAAAGCTACCTTGCCAACACTGGGATCAAGGATGTCTACAACAACGCTGGGCGCTTCTACGGAGAGGTTTCCGATCAGATCACTGCGCCGTTTCACGATCTCTATGACAAGGGCTCGGCCTTCATCAACGACTCCATCGTAAAGCCGGTGAGCAGCGGTCTCGATCGATTCTTTGGGGCATCGGGTTCGTCCACCACCATTCCTGCGGAAGCCGCGGCCGATGGAGTCACGAAGCTCCCAGCAGCTCAGTCCTACTTCGGGAAGTTCGGCAGTGCGTTGAAGAGCTTCCAGCAGGAGCTGATGAAGCGTGCTTTTGAGTTTGTGAATGCAATCAGTCCAGAGCTGGCGAATGCCATCTTCATGGTCGGTCCGGACAAGGTCATCACGCTCACTCCCGGGTTTGAATTGGCGATGAATTCGTACTTGATCTTCCGCCTTATCGTTCAGATCATCTTTGCCTGTAAGACGCCGGAGTACGAGTGGGCGGCAAATGAAAAATGGCGATTGTGTTCGTTCGCGGGGACTTGTTGCTCTAAGAAAGTAGCATTTCTGGGCTGCATCCAGAAACGTGATTTGTACTGCTGCTACAAGTCCATTGCAGCGCGAGTGATCGCGACAGAGATCTTGCGGAAAGGGTTGATTCCTGGCCGTTCGGGGTACCAGGTTCAGGGGTGTTCTGTGAACTGCAGCGGGTTCACGCCTCAGGAGCTGGGCCAGGTGGACTGGGCGCAGGTCGATTTGACGGAGTGGACCGATTCCTTGATCGAGTCTGGACTCATCAACCCGCAAAGCCCGGAGTCGCGCTACGGGGTGCAAGGCAATGAAATTGATCTGAGCCGCTCGCTCGCCATCGAAGACTCCACCGCTGACATCGATCGCACAGTGCCTGCGGTCAAGACCGTTGATCTGCTCAAGGAAAACAGTTCTGAGCTGCTCGACATGTCCCGCGCTGTAGATCAGTTCGAGAACTGCTACGACCCGAATGACAAATCGAAGATGCCTTCATCGTATGCAGCTTGCAAACCAGCGGAAAAGTAGGAGGACGTGTGGAAGTTGTGGGCGCATTGATCTTGATCGTGATCGCAGTAGCCATCGTGGCCTTGAAGAAGGCGTTCGATGGGGATGAGGACGATGAGGAGTACGTCGCCCGGCAGCGGCGGCGGAGAAAGCAGCGCCGGGCCCGGCGGCGCGACGTCGATGAGGGAACGCATGATGAGCATCGGATTGGTCAGACGAATCTTGAGAACGTGCCGTTGTTTGAGCGGTATGGCGGCGGCGGCAACTCTGGGCCTAGCCCTGGGCCCGGCCAGTAGCGCGAACGCTCAGACGGGGATACCGACGGACCGGATAGGTGGGAGGCAGGAGGCAACCCACCCTCTTTGCGGTCTCTCGCGCGCTCAGGACAGGAAGAATCGCCTCGCCTGGCTTGACGGGATTTCTCGCCGGGAACCTGCTCACCTGCTGATCCATGCCGAGAATATCTACACGGGCCAGCTTGACTTGCCGATGCGCTCGCTGCAGTCCGCGCTAGAGGAGTCAGCACGGCAGGGCGTTCCGCAGGCGCAGTACAACCTGCTGTTCCTGGTCTACAGCCGCTGGGTGGCTGGCGAGCAGGTTACCGAGCAGGAGGTTGCCGATGCGCTTGCAAAGGTCCAGATCGGCACGTTCCGCGGTCAGCTGGCGTTCAAGATGGGGTACATCTACTCCTTGTTGCGCGAGCACGTGCTCCAAGTAACGGACGGGCCGACGCTGGAGGGCTATCGCTTGGCGGCCGGCTATGGGAACGCTGACGCGGCGTATCGCTATGTGGTGGGAGTGCTGCAGCACCGGTCTGAACAGGTGGCTGCCGATCCTGAGCTTCGCCGATATCTGAAAAAACTGGTGAACACCTTGAGCGGAAGATCGTCGCAGCTGATGGCGCTGCGGGGCGTCCTTTGGAAAACAGGGTTCTTTGAGGGCACCCCGCAGGCTCGCGCCTACTATGGTCAGCTGTACAAGCGAGTGAGCGAGCTGATGGGCGCGCGTGCGGCAGGAAATCAGGTTGCTGCAGCGCGATCAGTAACAAAGTTGGACAGAGATGCAGAAAGACTAATTCAAGTACAACATTTGATAAGCGTAACAATTGCGGTAGACTACGAATTCGTTTGTCAGCAATGATCCATGCGTTTACTACCCTATTTGTTACCGGCGGCAATGCTGGTGACCGCGAGCTTCGTGTCCGCGGCCGATCAGCCTTTTCTGACTGACAAGGCCCGCGGCTGGTTCTGGTACGAACAGCAGCCGGACCCCCCGGCGCCGAAGGAGAAGGAGCAGAAGCCACCACCGCCGGTTGCCGCCGTACCCGCCAAGGCTGCTTCCAGCCCGGCAGCGGCGCCGCAACCTGGCCCATCCACCTTCTCGGTCAAATGGTTCCAACAGAACTACTCCAAGGTCATGGAAGATGCGATCGACGACCCTACCGACGCCAAGATGGACAAGTACCGCTACGTCACCCGTGTAATGGTGGACAAGGCGACAAACTTCTCTCACAAGTTCCAGGAGCGCGCTGTTCTGGATGCTGCGCTCGACGAAACAAATCGCTTCCCCATCAGCAGCGCGATGCGGTCGGACTTCTACCGCCAGATCAACCAGAACAAAGCGCACTATATGCGCCAGCTGTCGGACAGGGCCGGGCTCTGGGTGTTCCTGGACGCGGAGTGCAGCTTCTGTGAGAGGCAGTACCCCATCGTCAAGCGCATGGCCAAGGAGCATGGGCTCTATGTCATTTTCATCACCAAGCAGGGCGGTCCCATCTTTGACATGAGGCCAGACGACGAGGTCCTGCCGGACGCCGGGCACAGCAAGGTAATGCAGGTTTCTGTGTACCCGGCAACTGTCCTGGTGGCGCCCCCTGACAAGCACGTCGTGGTGTCCCAGGGCATGCTGTCGGAAGACCTGATCGTAGATCGCGTGCTGTTGGCCGCGAAGCATATCGGGCTGCTGGATGAAGGTCAGTATGCCGAGGTGAATCCGAACTACTCCGGCCTACTCTCGCCACAGCAGATCTCAAAGCTCGGCATGGTGGACTTCTCGGACCCATTCTTCACTAGGAAGATTCGGGACGCCGTAGTGGCGAAGTCCGCCGACCTCTCGCGCTCGCGGGTGAACCATGAAAAAACTCGCTAGCGCGATGCTCGCGTGCGGGATCCTCTTCGTGGCACCCGTGGCCTGGGCCAGGATTGACGAGTGTCTGCGCAGCGCGGCCGCCTACCAGCAAGTTCCACACGAGTGGCTTGTGGCCATTGCGAAGACCGAGTCGAACTTCAATCCTGCGGCGGTCAACAGCAACAAAAACGGAACCACGGACCACGGGCTTATGCAGGTGAACTCCGTGTGGCTGGGGACGCTTGCGAAATTTGGAATCACCGAGCCGGACCTGTATGACCCATGCATCAATGCTCAGGTAGGCGCGTGGATCCTGGCCCAGAACATCCGCCAGTTTGGCTTTACCAACGAGGCGATTGGGTCATACAACACCGGGCCCAACGGAAAACCGGCCGCCAAGCTCATCTACGTACAGAAGGTTGTGAAGTCATGGAACAAGCTACAGCGACGCGGCGCGTCCGGGAAGTAGACGAACAGCCGCTGCAGTTCATCTCTACGTCCAATAGCGATGCTCCAGCGGTGGACCTGTTGAACAAGCTCATGTCGATCGCCATCGATCACGAAGTATCCGATATCCATTTCGAGTGGTTCGAGACGGAGATGATCGTCCGGTTCCGCCACAACGGAGATCTGCAGGAAGTTCGGAGAGTGAGTCTGGAGATGGCGTCCAGCTTCAACGACAAGATCCGAATGAAGGCGCGATTCTCGATGGTGGAACGCCAACTGCCACACGATGGAAAGATCCGATTCAAGTCGTTGGAGTCCGGAAAAGTGGTGGACCTGCGGATCTCGATTCTGCCTACCACCCACGGTGATTCGATCGTCTGCCGCGTGCTGGACGGCGCCAAGAACCTCCAGACTCTCGATGCGATCGAGATGGATGCCGATATCAAGGAAGCGATGCGCGAGGTCATTTCCAAGCCTCAAGGTCTCTTTTTGGTGACCGGGCCCACGGGGTCGGGAAAGACGACGACCTTGTACGGAATCATCCTGACCCTGCGAACCCCCTTGAACAAGATCAACACGGTCGAGGACCCAGTGGAGTACCAACTCGACGGGATCTGCCAGTCGGAAGTCAACCTGAAGATGGGTTTCGCGCAGGCCCTGCGCTCCATGCTCCGCCAGGACCCGGACGTCATCCTGGTCGGGGAAATCCGCGATGGAGAGACGGCGAGTGTTGCTGTCCAGGCCGCGCTCACTGGCCACCTCGTGCTCTCGACATTGCATACGAACAGCGCAGTGATCACGCTGTCGCGGCTTCTAGACCTCCAGGTCAATCCGAACGCGCTGGCGGCGGGACTGGGCGCGGTCTGTGCACAGCGGCTTATCCCGATTCTCTGTGAACACTGCCGGGAGCCCTATGAGCCGGATGATTTTGAGCGATCGCACCTGGTGCGTCATGGGGTCGAGGCCCCTTCGCTCATCTATCGCGCGCATGCTGCGGGATGTGAACACTGCATCGCGGGCTACCGCAGCCGCAAGGCTGTCATCGAAATGTTCACGGCGACGCCGGCGGTGCGGATTGCGATCGAAGCGTCTGACATTCACGCACTGCGCAAGGCCGCCGAAGCGCAGCCCTACTACCGAACCCTGGAGACCGCCGCAGTGCGAGAAGTCGCGCGCGGGGTCACATCATTTGAAGGAGCAAATCGTGCAGTTGGAACCTAACCCTTCTTCTCCCACGCGCAGGGCCTTGCTGGGTCTCGCTGCAGCGCTGCCTGTCGCTGCGCTTGCCCAGAAAGCGTCGATGCCCGATGTGGGCGGTACCAAGCCATACAAGGTGCTGCGCAATCCGGTCGCCAATGACAAGTTGCGCGTCCGGGAGTTCATCAGCTACGCGTGCCCGGCATGCCAGCGATACCACGCCGGCATCGCGCAATGGGCCGAGTCACTGCCGCGCACGCTCAGCTTTGTCGTGAACCCTGTGATCCTGAATGCATCCAGCCAGGCAGAAATCACGCTGATGTCGGCCAGGGTTGCGCTGGGGAAGCTGGCACCCGGCACGATGGCGAAATTCGATGCGGATGCGCTTGAGCTGATGCAGGCCAAGGGGAATAGCCCTTCGCTCGCCGACATCGAAGGGGTCGTCTCTCGCTATGGCGATGCCGGGAAGGCGCTGGTGGTGATGCGCCAGAAGCAGACCTTGGCGCAAATCGAACAGTGGCTTGACGCGGCTGGCCGCTATGAGGTTTTGAAAACCCCCTCCCTCGGCGTCCTGGGCCAGTTCGTCGTGACGCCGGAAGACGCGGCAGCGCGGGCAGAACTGTTCTTCGGATTGCTCAACGGCCTTATCAGCCAATCCATCAAGGCCTGAACTGTGAAAAAACTCATCACCACCATATCGCTCGCAGTGGCTGTCGTGGCCACCTCGCTTCCTTCTTTCGGGGGCCAGAAGCTGAAGATCGAGACTCCACCAGATGTTGCGGTGGACGACGCCTGGATCAACAAGGTCGAGCAGTTGGAGAAGCTGCTCTCGAACTCGGCCGTCGGGAAGGTGAGCGACATCCGGCTGCTTTCTACCCTGGATACACCGATCAAAGGGCTGAAGGCGGTTGTCTATGAAGCCATGATAGAGAACCCAGCCAACGGGCAGCGAAAGCCCGAGCGCCTAGTTCTCTACTCGGATACCTCGGGCCGCTACGCCGTCGTGGGCTCCGTGGTGGACATGAAAGAGGGCAAGGACCTCGGCAGCACGTTCATGAGAGAGCAGGCCGGCAACACAATGTCGCCTGCGCTGCTGGAGAAGGCCGAGCTCGCGCCCGGTACGGGCAGCCGTCGAATTGTCCTTGTGTTGGATCTCGGGCAGCCTCAGGGGCGTCAGTTCCTCAGTGAACTGCTGCAGCGCTATACCGCTGCGAAGAGCAAGGCAGGGGTGGACATGGCACTTGTCTCCGATGCCCAGAAGGAAATCAACGTCGGCGCGCAGGCCGTCCTCATGGGCGCTGCTGGCACCACGCGGATGCTCCCTTGGCTCGCGGAGTGGCTTCGTGACGGCGAGAAGGCGTCCTTTGTGGACAAGAACCGTCTGCGAAACGATGCCGTGGTCAAGGCAACGCTTGGTAAGGGCGTCTTCGCCATCGACAAGAACTCCAGGATGGCCGTCGAGTCGGGAATTGACAGGCTCCCTCTGATCTTCGTGAACGACAAGGGCCGGTACAGCACGTTCAAGCCTCCGCAGTCCGAGGCTGATTGGAAGGCCTTGCTCGGACAGTGAGCTTGAGCATCTGCCGTCGTTCCACTGGAAACGCCGTCAATTCATCCCAAAAAACAACTTCTGGATGTCAAAATGAACAAAGTAGCAAAACCTTTTAAGAAGATCGTGCGAGAGTTCCAATTTGGGACCATTGTTTTGTCTGTCGGAGGCCCTTTGTTGAGTTTGTGGCTGGACACCAGGATGCCTGACGAGTCCGCAGCCAGTGCGGACCCCTTCGGATTCCTATACTCCGTACTTAGTGCCTTGGGGTCTCCTCGTTTTCAGTGCAATAAGTGACGGTACGCAAAGCTAGCACTGGCG
>NZ_JBMDJC010000018.1:0-110370 GCF_057808995.1 Acidovorax sp. FG60 | reverse complement strand
CATGGTGGTGGTCTGACTTAAACCAACCGGCCTCCACGAAACCCGGGGCGGTTCATCATGAGCTTTTAGCCAAGCCTTTGCATCTCTCTCGCGCCATGACGCTATCCCGTTGCCTTGGTTTAAGTAGCAGGACATAGCACCTTGTGCGGCGGAATGCGCTGCTGTCACGAACCATTTTGGTGAGCAGGCGATCCGATTCAGCCGCTCTGCTTGTTCCGCAGTCTGGGCTGTTGAGTCAATGACGTCATCCAGCATGCTTAGTTCGTAGTAGTTCATCGGTCACCCCTTCACACACACAACCTGCTTGAGCGTGTACACCACCTCCACCAGGTCTTCCTGCGCCGCCATCACCGCGTCGATGTTCTTGTATGCCATCGGAATCTCGTCGATCACGTCGGCATCCTTGCGACATTCCACGCCCTCGGTGGCGGCAATCTGGTCGGCCACGGTGTACATCTTCTTGGCCTTGGTACGGCTCATGGTGCGGCCAGCGCCGTGGCTGCAGCTGTTGAAGCTCTCGGGGTTACCTTTTCCGCGCACGATGAAGCTCTTGGCCCCCATGCTTCCCGGGATGATCCCCAGCTTGCCTTGTTCGGCACTCACCGCGCCCTTGCGGGTCACGAAGACCTCTTGCCCGAAATGCGTTTCGCGCTGCACGTAGTTGTGGTGGCAGTTCACCGCCTCAATGTGCGTCTCGAACGGCTTGGTGATCACCTGGCGCAGCGCGGCAATCACGCGGCCCATCATCACTTCGCGGTTGGCGGCAGCAAACTTTTGCGCCCACCCCACGGCCTTCACGTAGTCGCCGAAGTGCTGCGCGCCTTCCTCGAAGTACGCCAGGTCCTTGTCGGGCAGATTGCGCTGGTTCATCTCGGCGTCCTTCTTGGCCAGCTCGATGAAGTGGGTGCCGATGGCGTTCCCCACCCCGCGTGAGCCGGAGTGCAGCATCACCCACACGGACTGGTGTTCGTCCAGGCAGATCTCGATGAAGTGGTTACCCGTTCCCAGCGTCCCCAGGTGCTTGTAGTTGTTGGTGTTCTTGATGCGCGGGTGCGCCTCGCAAATTTCCTCGAACTCATCCACCAGCCCGGCCCAGGCGCGGTCGGTCTCGGCGGGCGGGGTGTCCCAGCTGCCTTTATCGCGGCCCATGCGTTTGGGCGTCATCCCCACCGGCACGGCGCGCTCGATGGCGGAGCGCACGCCAGCCAGGTTGTCAGGCAGGTCGCTGGCCGTCAGCGTGGTCTTGCACGCCATCATTCCGCAACCCAGGTCCACCCCCACCGCAGCGGGAATGATGGCCTTGAGGGTCGGCACCACCGAGCCGATGGTGGCGCCAATCCCCAGGTGCACATCGGGCATCACCGCCACGTGCTTGAACACGATGGGCAGGCGCGCGATGTTGCGCAGCTGGTTGCGGGCTTCTTCTTCCACGGGAACGCCGTTGGTCCACATCTTCACGGGCACGCCGTTGGGTACTTCGTATTGTTCGTAGTTGTTCATCTTTCTTCCTGTTCTGTTGTTCATCTTCAGCTGGCCATTGCATCAAAGACAGCTGCAATGCGTTCGGTCAGCGGGTAGTGGATCTGGCCGCATTTGGCGCATGCCGGGCGCCAGTCGGCGGGTGGCCCGTCCTCTGTCAGCTTCAATAGCTTGTGTGCCCACGCGGCTTTGACTTGCGGATCATTCAGCCATGCCTGCATGGCGGCATGAAAGGGCGCCTCGGCAAACGCGTTGGAGATCGCTCCGCCATTCGTCCAGTATTCCCAGTAGTAGGAATCTACAAAGTTCAGCGTCGCCGCTTCGCGGTCGTCAGCCAACCAGTCGCCCAGCAAGGGCTGTATGGATACTCCGGCGTAGTCCCACATCAGCAGGATGCTGAATGCGTGCTCTCCCTGGAAAAGGCCTTCGCTGTCCGGCTCCCACTGCGCCAGGCCCTCGGCGAAGAATGCCCGTGCATACCCCAGCACGGCAGCCTTCTCGTCAGATGAGTAGGCATCGGCAAGGCAACGCCCCAGCCGGTCGAGATAGATCTCGGTGGAGTGGTGCAATCGGGCTCCTTGCGCCAGCAATTCCAGCATGCGAGGCAGGTAGTACTTGATCTCGTCAGCGGGCTGTACCTGGCTCTTGGCAGAGTCGTTGTATTGATAAAAGTGTTCCCGCGTCAGTTGGCGCAGCGGCAGGCATCGCATCTCGCGCTCCAGTTCGGCATCCATGCAGCAGCCGGTGCAGACATCCAGCAGCCCATGCGGTGCCTGGTATTTCGCTAAGGTCTGGTAGACCGCCTGTGTGGCGTCTTCCAGAGGCATTGCAGCAGTCGTTGGTTTCTTTTTCATGGTTCTCTTTCAGCGTATCTTCACCAGGCCGTTCAGCACCTGATCCAGTCCGCCAAACACCGAGATCTTGTCGATCCGTTCAGCCACCCGCTCCAGCGTCTCCAGCTCCTTCATGCGCAGGGCAACAGGGTTGTCCTCCATCACCTTCGCCGTGTTGAGCAGTGAGCGCGTAGCGGCAGTCTCTTCGCGGCGGCGGATCACGTTGGCCTGGGCCTGTTTCTCCGCCTGCACCACCTGGGTCAGGATGGTTTTCATCTCGCCGGGCAGCACGATGTCCTTCACGCCCACGCTTTCCAGCTGCATGCCGTAGGGCGATAGCTTGGCGGCCATGTGCGCGGTCACCACGTCGTCGATCACCGTCTTGTTCTCCAGCAGCTCATCGAGCGTGCGGGTGCCCACGGCGGCGCGCAGCGCAAACTGCAGTTCGCGGTACAGGTGGTCGGCAGGCTTTTGCAACTGGGCAAAGGCGCGCAGCACATCGGTGTAGCGAAATGTGGCCGACAGGTTCAGCCGCAGGCTCACCTTGTCGCGGGTCATGATGTCCTGGCCCGATACCTCCACGGCTTGCAGGCGCAGGTCCACCAGCTCCACGGCGATGGTGCGGCCGTACTTCCAGAACGCGTAGGCGCCTGCGGGCAGCAGTCGATCCACCTTGCCGTCGATGGTGAGCAGCGCGCACTGGCCCTCGGGCACCTGCACCTGCAGCACGCCGGTCAATCCGGTCACGCTGCGCTGGCGCAGTTGTGTGTGCGTGAGGCGCGCCACCAGTGCGG
Source organism: Acidovorax sp. FG60 (assembly GCF_057808995.1). Lineage (NCBI taxonomy): Bacteria > Pseudomonadati > Pseudomonadota > Betaproteobacteria > Burkholderiales > Comamonadaceae > Acidovorax > Acidovorax sp. FG60. The sequence goes on along the minus strand of NZ_JBMDJC010000018.1, from coordinate 107,264 downwards.
CGGGCAGCTCGGGGCCAGCGTCGAGGTCGATCACCTGCACGCACACCTCCACCAGGCCTTTCCAATAAAGGCGGCGGGTGCCAGGGGGCAGCACCTCGACCAGCACGCCGTTTTCGCTGCGCAGGCCCACTTGCTGCTCCGACAGGTTCACTTGCACAAACTCTGCCGCCACCACGGCAGGCTCCTGCGCCATCAGGTAGTCGGCCAGGCCGTGGGTGAAGGCGGGTTGTTCGAGCGCGAAGGTCTCCACGCGCAACTGGTCCATGCCTGCAAACAGCCAGTAGGTGCCGCTTTGGAGCACGCGGTCAAAGCTGCCGTTGCGCAGCAGCAGGGCGCGTTCGTTTTTCTTCACGGTCACTCGTTCGATCAGCTTCATCATTTTTCTTCTCCTTGTTCTGTCGTTGTCGTTACTTCTTCGTTGTCGTTGCAATCAGGGTGCCGTTACAGCGATGGCGGGGTGCCAGGGGGCACAGCCAGGGCCCTGCAGTGCGCCGTGGTTGCTGCCCTGCAAGCAGGGCGGCAGCGTGGCTGGCTGCGGGCGCGGGCTGTGCCGGGTGCTGGCACAAACCGCCACCGGCTGACGGGGTCTTGCCTTGCGGTTGCGTCCAAAAGAGGCGCAACCCTGGGGCAACTCCCCGCGTTCGGCGGGTGGTCTTTCGACCGTTTCTCAGTTCCAACCCTTCGGTCGGATGAATGGGCAGGAGTCGAACCTGCTACAGCCCTCTTGCGAGGGTGCTCTACCAATGAGCTACCAATGGAGGCAAGCCGGGAGTCGAACCCGGCACCCCTTTCGGGATGGCTACCACTGCCGTGCCGTTACCCAGCGCTCACGGTGTGCGGCATGCGGGGAATCGACAGGGCTTTGAGAGCCCGGATTCCCTGCACCGGCGGGGCGAACGTTGGTCCTAACCCCGGCCTGTGAGCGGTCACCGCCTGCGCTGGATGTCTTATCTATTGCCAGATGTGTGCCAGCCTGATTTTGTCGGTTGAATTTCTTCAAGTCATTGATTTGTATAGAGAAATTCATCCGTAAGATTTTTTACTTCTTAGGTGAATTTGAAATTAATAGAATTAAAGCTAGCTAAATAGATGAACAGCATGCGCAAAAACAAAGTCGTGATCGGTTTCCTTGGCACCCAGCTCGACTCCGGCCGGGGCGCGGGGCGGTGGGAGAAGTGGCGCCCCACCGTATCGCTGGTGCAGCATGAGGACGTGGTGATCGAGCGGCTGGAGCTGCTCTACACGCCGCCCCACCAGGACTTGGCGCACCAGGTGCGCGCGGACATGGTGATCGCGTCCCCCGAGACCACGGTGAACCTGGTACCCCTGCCCATTGCCGACCCGTGGGACTTTGGCGAGGTGTATGCGAAGCTCTTTGATTGGGCGCAGCGCTACCGCTTTGACACCGAGCGCGAGGAATACTGGACCCACATCACCACTGGCACCCACGTGGCGCAGATCTGCCTGTTCCTGCTGGTGGAGTCGCGCCGCATTCCGGGCGTGCTGGCGCAGACCTCGCCGCCCAAGCGCCAGCAGATGGGCGATCCGGGCAGCTACGCGCTGATTGATCTGGACCTCTCGCGCTACGACGTGATTGCCCAGCGCTTTGGCGCCGAGCAGCAGGACGCGGTGCAGTTCCTCAAAAGCGGTATTGCCACGCGCAACGCGCGCTTCAACGCGCTGATCGACGAGGTGGAGCGCGTGGCGGTGCGCTCGCGCGCGCCCATCCTGTTCACCGGGCCCACGGGTGCGGGCAAGTCGCACCTGGCGCGGCGCATGTTCGAGCTGAAAAAGTCGCGCCACCAGGTGGAGGGCGAGTTCGTGGAAGTGAACTGCGCAACGCTGCATGGCGACGGCGCAGCGTCCACGCTGTTCGGCCACAAAAAGGGCGCCTTCACTGGCGCAGCGGCCGACCGTGCGGGCCTGCTGCGCACGGCACACAAGGGCGTGCTGTTCCTCGACGAGATTGGCGAACTGGGCCTGGACGAGCAGGCCATGCTGCTCAAGGCGGTGGAGGAAAAGCGCTTCTACCCCATGGGCAGCGACCGCGAGGTGGCCAGCGACTTCGAGCTGATCGCCGGCACCAACCGCGACCTGCGCACCGAGGTGGCGGCCGGGCGCTTTCGCGAAGACCTGTATGCGCGCATCAACCTCTGGAGCTATGTGCTGCCCGGCCTGGCGCAGCGGCCTGAAGACATCGAACCTAATGTGGACCACCAGCTGGCCCGCGCAGGCACCGAGCTGGGCCGCAGCGTGCGCTTTTCCAACGAGGCGCGCGCGGCCTACCTGCGCTACGCCCAGTCGCCGGAGGCCCTGTGGACCGGCAACTTCCGCGACCTTTCGGCCAGCGTGACGCGCCTGGCCACGCTGGCCGACAGCGGCCGCATTGGCCTGTCCCTGGTCGAGGCCGAAATGGCCCGCCTGCGCTGGCTGTGGCAACCCGCCAGCGATGCGCGCAACGGTTTGGCGTCCACGCCCGGTACGCTGGGCCGTGACCATCTCTCGGATCTGCTCGGCAAGGATGCCGTGGAGTCCATGGATCTCTTCGACCAGCTGCAACTCGCTGCCGTGCTGCAGGTCTGCCGCCAGGCCCGCACCCTGTCGGACGCAGGGCGCCTGCTGTTCCAAGCCTCGCGCACGCAGCGCACGGTGGTCAATGATGCGGACCGGCTGCGCAAGTACCTGGCGCGGTTCGGGCTGGACTGGGAGCGGTTGACTTCGGCGTCGTTCCCGTCATGGTTGGGACGACGCCATTAGACACAGTGCGTGGTTCCGCGCGGTGTTTGCAGCGCAAGCCTCGGCGGCGGCCCTGCGATGGCTGGCGGGGCAGCGCCCAGCCGCGCAGCAGGGCGGTGATGCGGGAAACGTCTCACTGCTCGCGCGCGAAATGGTGAGTCTGGCCATCTGTCCAGGTGATGATTCCTGTTCCCAGCAGGTCGAGCTGCCAGTGAAGTTGGCGTTCGCCCCGAGCGTTTACTGCGAACCCTTCCGCGTAGCAGCCAGACCAGTCACGTTGCGCGAACCCTTCTTCCGGGACGCGCTTGGCTTCGTGCAGAAAGTACGTCCTTAATTCGGCTTCACTGAAGCGCGGTGCTTCGCAGCGGTTACGTGTGCCTTCTTTGACGGCGAAACTCTGTACCCAATGAAGGTTGGATGGCTGTGCCACTGCGGACGCGCAGGCCCAACAAGACAAGAGGGTGATCAGCGCCACCCTCATTGGAACACCAGGCTCTTGGCCTCATCGGCCTGTTTGTAAGAGATGTCGGAGTGACGGTAAACGTCCGTTTGCAAGTCCAGCCCGTAGTGGCTACCCAATGCCTGCGTCAGCCATTTCAGCGATTCGGTCTGCTCTGCCGTGGGGCGCTCGAACAGTTTTGTCTTTGGGTCGAATTTGGCTACCACTTCAATGGCCACGGAGTCACCGTTGGTTGGATATCGATCGGGGTAGGCCTTGGCCTGCTCCCGGGTGTTGAGCGCTTTGACTTTGGCGCCGTAGCTTGCAGACGAGTTCATGAGCGTGTCGATCGCCGTTTTCTCTTCTTTGCTGCAGGTTCGGCTGTCATCGCATCGGGAGCGGATTTTTCCGACGCTGTAGACGCTCTGGTCTAGTCGCGCAGTTTGGTAAATGGTGCCGTCTTTTTCGATGTAGAAGTGCGCGCCGATCCCGTCGGTCTTGGCGTGTTCTAGATTCATGGTGCTGCTGTCGGTTTGGTGCAGCACGATGGCATCGACCCTGGTCATGGCGCCGTGTTCCAGTGCCGCAACGCGCTTATCGACTACGCGTGGGTCGACGATAAAGCCGTCCTTGATGGTCAAATCTTCATTGACCCCGTGGCCACCCGGAACTCCTCCCGCATGGGTCGTTGCAGTCACGTTCATTGGCATTCCTCCTGATGTTGCTGTGGTAAACGGTGCGGGGCCAGTGTGCCCATTGAGAACCCGTGGCGCCATATGTGTGATTACCAGTGAGACAGTATTTCTGGTTTCATCCTGTAAGTAGTCATTGCGCGGCCCGTCACGATCTAGGACCCGTTTTCAATGGCTGCTTACCCTTTGTGCATGCAAAGCCGGAAAGCGACTCAGGCAAGTCGACAAGTGGCCACCCGCCTACCGGGGCGCACTAAGTGGATTTTTGAGACAGGTGCAGCTTGCGGATGGCGCAGCGCCGTGCGCCGTGGCCAGGGGCGATGCGATAATCGCCAGCGTGAAGCGCGCCAGACCGCCGCTGGTGCAATCTGGGAAACCAAGCACTGGAGGAACGTCCGGACTGCACAGGACAGCGTAGCAGCTAACGGCTGCCCACCGTGAGGTGAGGATCAGAGCAACAGAGACGAGTCCCGGGGGAGTGCCGCAAGGCAAACCACCGGGGGTGAAACGGGCAATCTCTACGCGCAGCAATACCAAGTAGGCCAACGTTGATGTGGTTCCGCAGAGTTGGCGGGTAGGTAGCACCGAGCCGTGGTGGCGACACCCGGCCCAGATTAATGGCGGTCACACTGCGGGCAACCGTGGTGCACAGAATCCGGCTTATCGGCGCGCTTCACACTTTATTTCCCATCCCCGGTTTCCCCACCGCGGTTCCCAGGCCCTTCGCGCCTCAAGCTCTGCCGATGGCGGGAATAAGCCAGCCTTGCCCAGCAAGGGGCGAGGGCTGGCTCAGTTTTTCGCGCAATGGGGCGCATGCCCCTTTTCCAGCTCGCTGGCTCGCGCCACGGTGTCGGGGTGGCTGCTGAGCAGCGACCACACGGGATGCGAGGCCATCTCTTCCGCCGTCTTGCGCTGGCGCGCCCGCTCGGGGCTGCTGGCGCCGGGGTCTGCCTTGGGTGCAGCCGTCTTGTCCTGGCCCGCTTTCTCTTCTTCTTTCTTCTTGTTTTCTTCTTCGTCCTCTTCGTCGTGGGCAATTGCCAGCAGCAGCTTGCCCATGGGCGACGTGGGCAAGGCCGTGTGGTTCATGAGGGCGATGGCGTAGCAGTCGGCTTCGCGTTCGTGGCTGCGGCTGTAGGCCAGGCCAGTGAGCACCGATGCGCCTGTGGACACCACGGCCGACACGTCCCCGAGCGCCAGGCCCAGGCCCATGTTGAGCACGCCTTGTTCGACCACCATGCGCGTAGTGTGGCGGTACACCACATGGCCGATCTCGTGGGCCAGCACGCCCACCAGGGCGTCGTCGGGCAGGCCCTGGTCGGTGGCGGTTTTCACGATGCCGTCGGTCATCACGATCTTGCCGCCGGGCAGGGCAAACGCATTGGCGCCCATGCCCGATCGGAACTCCAGCGACAGCGGCGGACGGTAGTCGGGGTAGCGGTGCATGGTTGTGGGCGTCTGCTGCACCAGGGCGTCAAAGCGGGCCTTGAGCTGCTCCTGCCGCTCCTTGGGGAGCTTGCTGGGCTTCAAGGTGCCGTCGTCCATTTGCTTGAGCACGTTCTCGGCCACGCTGGTTTCCCAGCCCAGGGGCACAAAGCGGGTGAGCTGTGTGGCTGCCCAGGGCGTGCCATAGCGGTAGAACAGCGTGAGGCCGATGACGGCGGCGGCTGTCACACCCAGCAGCACGGGCCAGCGGGTCTGCATGCGCTGGGCCAGGCCGGGGCGCTCGCCAGCGGCTGCGAGGGCGGCACGCCAGTCGCTCACGGCATCGATCTCCAGGCTGCCGTGGTCCCGCAGGTCCACGACCACCCGGGGCTGGGGCTTGTGTTCGTTCCAGGCCTCTGGCCAGCCCACGTCCTGCCAAGCGAACACGACCGGCTCGGCGCCCGGCTGTGAGAGCGGGTGGAGCACCAGCGACGGGCCCTGCGGCGTGGGCCGCAGGCTCACCATCACGGGGCGGGCTCTGCTGCTCTGGCCGTCGAACCAGCGTCCTTGGAGCAGGTCTGTGTTCACGGGGGCGGGCATGCTCAACCGATGAGGTCCAGGCCAGCCGCATCGGCCAGCGCATCGCCCAGGCCGCCCTGTTGCTGGCGCACCATGGCGCCCGCCACCTGTTCCACGCCGCCCTTGACGTGCAGGGTGACGGATTCGCATTTCATGCGGTATTCACTCACCCGCGCAAACGGGCGGTAGAGGCCGAGCGTGAGCAGGGTGAGCAGCATGTTCTTGATGCGCAGCCCCACGTAGCTGCCGCTCTTGAGGTGGCACTTGAACCGTGCCACATGGCTCACGCCGATGTTGTTCCACATGAGCTGGAACATGCGCGCCTCGCGGTAGGCGCGGGCGGGGGCCGAAGCCAGGATCAGCATGAAGATGCCCGCGACGATGGACACGATGATCACCAGAATCATCCACAAGCCCATGCGGCTGCTCTGACCGGCGAACAGGGCGATGGAGCTGCCCGCCAGCACGCCAATCAACACCGAGAACCCCACCACGGTCAGCACGAAAACGGCCACCGTGGCCAGCCACACCTTGACGAAATCCATGTACACCGGCTTCCAACGGCCTTTTTCGGCGCCTACCTGGGCCTTGAGCACCAGCAGGCTCTTGTAGTTGTATTCCAGGCGGATGAAGCACAGCACGGTCAGCACCAGGCCCAGCAGCAGCAGGGCGCCCATGGCCGGGGTGAACGAAGGCATCTTGGGGTTGGCGGCTTCGTCCTCCACCTCCTGCAAGACGTCGGCCAGTTCGGGCGAGAGGATCTGCATGCCAAAAAACACGCCAAACCACACCAATGCCAGCGCAAACAGGGGCCAGCTCGCGAGGTAGACCTCTTTCCAGTGGGCGGTGAACTGCAGGCGCAGGCCGCGCCAGCGCGTGGCGCCCAGCCGAAAGCGCATGGCACTGCCCCAGATCAGCGGCGAGAGCACGGCGCCCGTCAGCAGCAAGACGCCCACGGCAGCATCCTGCCCCGTGTTGGCCGCGATGTTGTAGGCCAGGGTGATGAGCATTAGCAGCACGAAGCCCATCACCATCTTGCGCTGCTGCGCAGTGAATTCGAGCGGGCTGCCCGCCACCAGCGTGTGGCTGTAGAAGTATTGCGCCGTGCGGCGCCTGGCCCAGGGGGTGTAGATGCCCAGCGTGACGATGGACAGCAGCACGTTGACGATCCACACCCGAAAGTATTCGCCCCCGCTGCCCGTGAACTCCATGGGGTGTGCATCGATGTTCTGCGGCATGAACGTAGACATCGGCCCCGCAGCGCTGTCTCTGTCTGATGAAACTTGGCTCATGAACTCCCTCCTGTTTGCCGCGCAGTGTAGCAGCGGTCTGTGGAAGAAAAGTTTATGCCGAATTGGCATCTGGCGCTTTTCTATCAAGCGCTGGAAGCTATGAATTTGATAGCTGCGAACTTGTCGCTTGGAAGCTGGGGCTTACCGTTCGGGCCGAGCATGTCCAAGCTTGGCGCCGTGCTTCGACAAGCTCAGCGTGAACGGTTTGGGTTGGTCTGATACCGAACCCGTCGGCAGGGTCGCCAAGCGGACGGTCGCACCGACGTAGCCACGGGGCACGCGGCCAGACCAGTGCCACCGTGGAACTGGCTTTGCTAGGCCACCGGTGGCGTCCCCCCGGGGGGGACGGCGCCGAAGGCGACTCAGGGGGGATTCAAAATCTTTCCCAAGGCTGCAAATACCGCCACTGCCCTTCAGGTACCTTCGCCAGCGGCACGCGGCCGATGCGGATGCGCTTCAAGGCCACTACGGCCAGGCCCACGGCCTCGCACATGGCCGGGATCTGGCCGGGGCGGATGCCCTTGAGGGCAAAGCGCAGCTTGGTCTCGTTTTGCCAGCTCACCTTGATGGGCGGCAGCGGGCGGCCGTTGAACGAGAGGCCGTGGCACAGGCGCTGCAGCCCGTTCGGTGCAATGTCGCCTTTCACCTCCACGATGCACTCCTGCTCCAGCGACTCGATGTCTTCCGCCAGCTTGCGCGCGATGCGCTTGTCCTGCGTGTAGACCACCAAGCCACTGGCCTCGGTGGGCAGTGGGGTGAAACATTCCAGCTGCTTGAAGTGGCGCTGCAGCACACGGATGCCTGAGGCGTCCTCAGGCAGGTGGGATGCCGGGCTCAGCAGGGTGGTGGCCGCAGTGGCGCCCTGGCTGCGGCTGGCGTGGGCCGCCTGCCCGGCGGGCAGGCCCAGGCCGGCTTCAAAACCAGTGGGCTTGTGCAGCAGCAAGGTCACCGGGGTCAACTCCAGCAGGCTGGCGTCTGGCGCCACCGTCACGGCCTGGTCAGGGCGCACGCGTGCGCCGGGGGCTTCCACCACCTGGCCGTCCACGCTCACAAAGCCGCCTTCGACGAACTGCTCGGCCGTGCTGCGCGAGCAGTTCAGTTGGTCGGCCACACGCTTGGCCAGGCGGATGTGGGAGGGGTCGGGGTTTTTGTCATTCATGGGTTGGGGCGGCTTTCTTTGTTGGATGGATTGTGTGGGCACGCCTCTTGTTGTTCGTGGCGCGTGCAGCGGGCGCGCTCTCCGCCAGGGACGCCAAGCAAGGGCCGCCCCGCAGCGAGGGCGTCGTCCCCCGGATGGGGGAAGGCGCCGCAGGCGACTCAGGGGGCGAACATTCTTATTCGCTCCACATGCGCCAGGAGCGAGCGCTGCGCAACGGGCCACATGCGCGGCGGCACGTCGGCGTAGGCGTGCCGCACCCAGTCTTCCATGCTGCCCTGGGGCAGCGCCTGCATGGCGGCCAGCACCTTGGCCTCGCGTGCCAGGCGGTGGGACTTGAGCTTGGCGATGGCGCCACGGGCATTGCCCAGAACATAACCGTGCGCAGGCAGGATGAACTCCACGCCAAGCTCGGCGCACACGGCGTCGAGCTTGTCCAGCGAATCGAGGTAGTCGGCCATGTTGCCGTCAGGTGGGTCCACCACCGTGGTGCTGCCGTTCAGGATGTGGTCACCGCTGAACAGCAGGGCGTCTTCCACCAGCAGCAGGCACAGGTGGTTGGCGGCGTGGCCCGGGGTGTGGATGACCTGCAAAGTATGGGTAATATTGCCCTCTGGCGCTTGTCCATCAAGCGCGAGTAGCTCATTATTTTGTAGCGATCTGTCGGGTGTGAATGTGCTGGCCGTGCGCGCGGTGGGCGCCGAGGGCAGGCCCAGGATGGGGGGCCGGGCTTTGCCCGCCTGCACACACAGTGCCTGCAGCGGCGCGGCGCCCGGCGAGTGGTCGGGGTGCGAATGGGTGCACACGATCATGCGGATGTCACCGCCCGCCGCGCGCCAGAGCTTGTCCAGGTGTTCGGGGTCTGCCGGGCCGGGGTCGATGGCGATATAGCCCGTGGCGGGGTCGCCCACCAGGTAGCTGTTGGTGCCGGGGCCGGTCATCACGCCGGGGTTGGGGGCGGTCAACCGCTGTACGTTGCGCAGCAGCGGCACGGGGCGCTCGGTTTGCCAGTCCAGCGGGTGCACGATCTGGCCGTCGGGGCACACCAGCGCCAGCTCGCCGTAGGGCATGTCGCTTTCCATGTACCGCGCTTCCTTGCCCGCCAGCGTGCCCGCGCGCGGGCAGCTGGTCCACAGGGGCAACTCGTGGGCCAGTGCATCAAACACGGCCTGGGTGGTGGCAAACGTGGCCAGCCGCTGCAGTGTGCGGATGGTCGGAAAGATCATGAAGAACTGCCCCGCCTCATGCCGTGCCAGCGCATCGGCCGGGCGCACCCAGACGGGCTCGAACTGCTCGGCCTCGTCAGCCACAGGCTCCTGGCCCTCGGGCATGCGGGCGACGAGAAATGGCACGTCGAAGCGGCGCGGCAGGTCGCGGTCGGTGATCCAGTGGGCAAGCATGAAAACGCTGTCGGCCGCCAGCCGCAGGCCGCGCGCGGTGCATTGCGCCACAAAGGGCTGGTGGCGGTCGATGGCGGCGATGTCCTGCGCATCGGCCATCAACCCCTTGCGGGGGCCGTCGGCATGGCGGGCCAGCAGCACACCCAGTTCTTCAAAACTCTCACGGATGGCGGCGATGGCCTGGGTGAGGTGCAGGTCGCTTTGGGTGGGGCGGCGGTCGGCGGCAGTGTGCGATTGCGCATCCAGCGCATCGATGCCCCCGCCCGGGAACACATAGGCACCCGGTGCAAAGCTGGCCTTGTCGGAGCGCCGGGTCATGAGGACTTCGATGCCTCCCGCATTGCCGGGTGCATCGCGCAGCAGCAGCACAGTGGCGGCCAGGCGGGTGGCTACAGGTTCGCGGTAGGGGTGCAGTTGTTGGCTGGTGCGGGGCATCGGGCCATTATCGAGGGGAGGCGCGCCGTGTGCACACGTCCCACTTCGGTACGGCCCATGGGCCGTACTACGGCGGATGTGCTGGGGTTGGCCACTCAGCGCAACGCCCGCAGCTGCTGCAGGCGCAGCAGCACCGCATCAATGACGGCGTTGGCGCCGTCCACGTCGCAACTCCACAGCATCTCCAGCAGCTCGATCAACGCGATGGCGTTGGTCTCCTGCAGTGCCGCCTGGGCAGCTGCCTGAAGGTTGTGCGCGCCCAGATCGTCCAGAACGTTGACGGTTAATCCCATAAGGTACTCCCTGTTTTTTTAAGGAGGTCCATCGTAGGTGCGCGGCGGCCGTGCGGCGGGCTGGCCGACATGATCAATATCAAGGGCGGGCGAGAAAGAAAGCGCCAGCGCGCACCCTCTCCTCGCTCAGCCGCGTGCCGGAATTGCCAGACCCCTGACCACCGCCGGGCGTGCCACAAACACGTCCAGCACGCGCTGCACGTCGGTGAACTGGCCAAACTCCACGAGGTCGCCCGCGCCGTAGAAACCAATCAGGTTGCGCACCCAGGGCAGGATGGCGATGTCGGCAATGGTGTACTGGTCGCCCATCACCCACTGGCGGCCTGTCAGGCGCTGGTTCAGCACGCCCAGCAGGCGCTTGGATTCGGCCACGTAGCGGTCACGCGGGCGCTTGTCTTCATAGTCCTTGCCCGCAAACTTGTGGAAGAAGCCGAGCTGGCCGAACATCGGGCCCAGGCCGCCCATCTGCCACATCACCCACTGGATGGTTTCGTAGCGCGCAGCGGCCTCCTGCGGGATCAGCTGGCCGGTTTTCTCGGCCAGGTACAACAGGATGGCGCCGGATTCGAACAGCGCCAGCGGCTGGCCACCCGGGCCATTCGGGTCGAGGATGGCGGGGATCTTGTTGTTGGGGTTGAGCGACAGGAACTCGGGCGAGGTCTGGTCGTTGGTGTCAAAGCTCACCAGGTGGGGTTCATACGGCAGGCCCAGCTCTTCGAGCGCAATCGACACCTTCACGCCGTTGGGCGTGGGCAGCGAATACAGCTGGAGGCGGTCGGGGTGCTGGGCGGGCCATTTGTGGGTGATGGCGAAGGCGGAAAGATCGGGCATCAAAGAGTCCTTGGCGGGTGGCAGCCAGAGCGGCGCCCAAAGAGCGCAAGCCTAATGGGGCCGTGAAACCGGCGCTGCCTGAGGTTATTGGCGGCCCACCGACGATAATCTGACGGATGCAGATTCGCTTCACCAAAATGCAGGGCGCGGGCAACGATTTCGTGGTGCTCGACGAAACCCAGGGCCGCCTGGGGCTCAGCACCGCCCAATACCGTTTTCTGGCCGACCGCCACTTCGGCGTGGGGGCCGACCAGATCCTCACCGTGCGTCCTTCGCCCGCTGACGGTATCGACTTCGAATACGTGATCCACAACGCCGATGGCGGAGAGGTGGAGCAGTGTGGCAACGGCGCCCGCTGCTTTGCGCGCTTTGTGCACGACAAAGGCCTGTCGGGCAAAGACACCCTGCGGGTGCAGACCCAAAGCGGCGTGATCGCCCCCCGCCTCACGCCCGATGGCCGTGTCACCGTGGACATGGGCCGCCCGCAGTTCGATCCCGCGCAGGTACCGTTCGATGCCAGCGGCCTGAGCCCTGTAGAGCAAGGATCAGGGCAAAAATGGCCTCTAGCGCTGGATGGTAAAGCGCTAGTAGCTACTGTTTTGATAGCAGTGGTCTCCATGGGCAACCCACACGCCGTACAACTGGTGGACAACGTGGACACCGCCCCCGTCGCCGAAGCGGGCCCTTTGATCGAGCGCCACGCGCGTTTTCCGCAGCGCGTGAACGCAGGCTTTTTGCAGATCGTGGACCGCACCCACGTGCGGCTACGCGTGTTCGAGCGCGGCGCTGGCGAAACCCTGGCCTGCGGCACGGGCGCCTGCGCCGCCGTGTCGGCCGGCATCCGCCTCGGCCTGCTCGATAACGAGGTGCATGTGGACACGCGCGGCGGCCGCCTCACCATTGCCTGGAGCGGTGCCGACACCGATTCCGTTTTCATGACAGGCCCCGCCACCACGGTGTTCGAAGGCCAGATCGATATTCCTGACACCCTCCTATGACGTCCCACATCCCACCGATCACCGAAGACGACATCGCCCAGTTCCTCACCAACACGCCGGGCTTTTTCGAACGCCATGCCGAGGTGCTGGCCAGCGTGCAGATCACCAGCCCACACGGCGCGCGCGCCGTGAGCTTGCAGGAGCGACAGGCTGAAATGCTGCGAGAGAAGATCAAGGGCCTGGAGCAGCGCATCATGGAAATGGTGCGTAACAGCACCGAAAACGCTGCCATTGCCAACAAGGTCCACCAATGGACCGGCAGCCTGCTGCAGGTGCGCGACCCGTTCGACCTGCCCCAGGCTGTGGTGGATGGTGTGCGCACCCTTTTCGACGTGCCCCAGGCGGCGGTCCGCGTGTGGGAGGTGGCTGCGCCGTACATCGACGCCGACTTCACCCAGGGCGCCAGCGAAGACGCTCGCGCGTTCGCCTCGTCGCTCACCATGCCGTTCTGCGGCCCCAACCTGGGTTTCGAGCCCGCCGCCTGGCTGGCCAACGAGGCGGGCGAGCCCGCCCAGTCGCTGGCCCTGCTGCCGCTGCGCGCAGGCGCTATCGACAGCGCCACGCCCGCCTTTGGCCTGCTGGTGCTGGGCTCGCAAGACCCGCAGCGTTTTGATGCCACGATGGGCACCGAATTTCTGTCGCGCATGGCAGAACTCGCCAGCTCCGCATTGCTTCGTCTGAAGTAGCCAGACGGCCAGCGGCCACTCTGCGGCGGCTCAGCCTCGGTAACCATGTCTGACACGCCCACTGCGCCCACCACGCTCGACCCCCACGTCCTGCGCTACCTGGAGCACGTGCGCGTCGAAAAGCGGCTGGCAGCGCGCACGCTCACGCTCTACGCGCTGGACCTTGAAAAGCTCGCGCAGTTTGCTGCGGCGGTCAGCGTGCCGCTGCTGCAGCTGCAGACCGCACACATCCGCCGTTTTGTCGCGCAGATGCACAGCGGCGGGCGCAGCGGGCGCGGCATTGCGCTCATCCTCTCGGGTTGGCGCGGTTTTTTCATCTGGGCGGGGCGGCAGGGGCTGATTCCGCACAATCCGGTGCAGGACGTGCGCGCCCCTAAGGCGCCCAAGCCACTGCCCAAGGCGCTGGGCGTGGACGACGCCGTCCGGCTGGCCGAATTCGACAACACCGGCGCCGACCCCTGGCTGGAGGCGCGCGATGCGGCGATGGTCGAGCTGCTCTACGGCTGCGGCCTGCGCGTGGGTGAACTGGCGGGGCTCGACGCCATCCCCAATGCCGACACCCAGCGCCAGGGCCGGGGCTGGGTCGATCTGCAAGCGGGTGAGGCCCATGTGTTCGGCAAAGGCAGCAAGCGCCGCAGCGTGCCCGTGGGGCGCGCGGCCACCGCAGCGCTGCAGGCTTGGCTGCTACTGCGGGCCACGCCCTTCGGCGGTGAAGGATCGGCGAGGCTTGACACCGCACTGTTCGTCGGCCAGCGCGGCAAGCGGCTCACGGCACAGTCGATCTGGTTGCGCCTGCGCCAGCGCAGCCAGCAGGCGGGGCTGACCACGCCGGTGCACCCGCACATGCTGCGCCACTCCTTTGCCAGCCACCTGCTGCAAAGCAGCGGCGACCTGCGTGCGGTGCAGGAGCTGCTGGGCCACGCCAACATCACGACCACACAGGTCTACACGCGCCTCGATTTTCAGCACCTGGCCAAGGTGTATGACGCGGCGCATCCCCGAGCTAGAAAAAAGCCCCCCTGAGCGGCTGCGCCGCTTCCCCCCAAGGGGGACGCACCCCCTGGCCCGGCAAAGCCGGTTCCACGGGTGCACTGGAATTGGCTGCGCTCAAAGCAAGCGGTGGGGGAGATCCGCAATGGCCTGTCTCACGGAACCAAGTTGCAACAGGGCGCATCCGAGCAGAGCGCTTGCTTTGAAGCTACTTGGAGTTGTCGTCATGCTGCTGAAATGGATCAAATCGAACCGTGGGTTCATCGTGCTGCTGCTGTGTTTCGGCATCTTCCGCACGGCGGTGGCCGACTGGAACCCCATCCCTTCGGGTTCGATGCGCCCCACGCTGCTCGAAGGTGACGTCGTTTTTGTCAACCGCCTGGCCTACGATCTGAAGCTGCCGCTGACCGATGTGGTGCTCGCCCGCCTGGGCGAGCCCGAGCGGGGCGATGTGGTCACCTTCTCGTCGCCGCGCGATGGCACGCGGCTCATCAAGCGCATTGCGGCGTTGCCCGGCGATACTGTGGAAATGCGCGACGAGGTGCTGTACCTCAACGGCGAGGCGGCGCGCTATGACGCGCCCGAAGCGGTGACCGAAACCCTGGCGGAATGGGGCGCCCAGGTGCCCGCCACCCGCTGGACGGAACACCTGCAGGGCCACGAGCGCCGTGTGCAGTGGCTGCAGGGCGTGACCGCGCACCGCAGCTTCGGCCCGGTGACGGTGCCCGAGGGCGAATACCTGGTGCTGGGCGACAACCGCGACAACAGCGCCGACTCACGCTACATCGGGTTTGTGCCGCGCCACCTGCTCATCGGCCAGGCGCGCCGGGTGCTGGTGTCGGCCGACATCCTTGCCAATTGGGCCCCGCGCCTGGGGCGTTTCGGTCACGCGCTTTGATTCGGCGCGAGCGCTGAACCGCGTTGTGCGGTGGGCGCAGAGAGGCATTGTGGCCACGTCCGCGACTCGGGCAGCGCTTCACTTTCGCCTTGATTGGTCGCATGCAAGCATGGGGTTGAGCTCGCTGGAGGCGTGAGGGACGGGGCTGCTGACCCCGCATTCAGAGGGAATAACTCTGGAGCTTGTGGCCGCCTTAGGTAGCAGATTGTCAACAAGTGTTGCATTTTGGTGGCTATTGTCGCTTTGCGTAACGCCTCCCCCTATGATCGCGGCCACACTTTTGAGCCTGTCCCGATCTATGCGCTTCCCCGGTTCTCTGCTGCGTCCCCCGACCTTGTCTGCCGTGCTGATGGGTGCGGCTTCTTTGCTGAGCGGCTTTAACGCTGGCGCTCAGACTCTGGACGTATACCTTTCACCGCCCGGCGAACAGAACACGACGCGATCGGGCGCCATTGTTGAAACCTTCTCGGATGCAGCAGGGGCAATTGGTGCGACGGGGAGTTTTGCCATCGGGGCTTGGACGGGTGCCACCGGGGGTGTCAACCGTACTGCGGCTGACCAGTATGGTGGCGCAGATGGGACAGGGAACTACCTTGCTATAGGAAACGGCAACCAGGTCACCATCACCCTGATTGGCGACCGGAAGTACGTTGGATTCTGGTGGTCGGCGGGCAACGCCGGCAACACCATCGAGTTCTATGACGACACCAACACCTTGTTGGCGCAGTTCACGACGAACTCGCTGACAACGCTGCTGGGTGGGGGCGGCAACATCACGGCGATCGACGGCAATTCGTACGCCAAGGCGGACTACTTTGGCAACCCCAATCCGCCTGCGGGTCGCAATACAGGAGAGCCCTATGGCTACATCAACCTGTTGCTGCGGGGGGCCAGCGTCAATTTCAGGACCATCGTTGTCCGCCACGCTGGAGGAGGGGGCTTCGAGCTGGACAACCTAGCCGTGACCGATGCAGCCACGGTGCCAGGCACCTGGGTGGATGTTGGAACCGTGACGGTGACCTTGCCGCCTGGAGCCATCGGCGCTGTGGACGACACGGCCACCACCCCGTTCAACACCCCTGTGCCGGGCAATGTGGCCACCAACGACACGACCGTGGCTGGCTCCACTTTTGCCGTGGTTGCGACACCCGCCAACGGCTCTGTGGTGCTCGATCCATCCACGGGGGCCTACACCTACACGCCGCAACCTGGTTTTTCAGGCCAGGATACGTTCACCTATCAACAGTGCAAGCCAGCACCTGATCAGGCAACCTGCGTCCCCGCTACGGTCACAGTGACCGTCGGCCCGAATGCGGTAGATGACAATGCAGGCCCCGCCACCCAAGGGGTGCCGTTCAATGCTTCGGTGACGGGCAATGATTCTGCCCCGGTGGGTTCCACGTACGCGGTGCTCGCGAGCACCGCCAACGGCACCCTGAATCTGAACAGCGCGACGGGTGCCTATACCTACACGCCGAATGCTGGCTTCAGCGGGACCGACACATTCACCTACCGGGTGTGCCTGCCTGCTCCGAACGCGGCTCTTTGTGACGATGCGACGGTGCAAATCTCGGTGGTTGCGCAGGTGCCCCCCGTGGCCCTGTCCGTGTCCGTTGCGGGCGTGCCGACCATTGGGCAACCCGCCACAGGCAACTACACCTACACGGACGCCAATGCAGACGTGCAGGGTGCGTCCACCTTCCGCTGGGTGCGCAGCCCCAGCAACAGCGTGGCGGCAGGAACGAATGTCGCCACAACGATGGGGTATACCCCGGTGGCAGGCGATATGGGCAACTTCCTGTTTTTCTGTGTGACGCCAGTGGCCGCTACCGGGGCCACGCCGGGTCTGGAAGTGTGTTCGCCGGCAAGCCAGATCGGGTTTGCGTCACCCATTCCTACGCTGTCCCAGTGGGGGATGATCATTTTGTCGATTCTGATGGGCTGTTTCACCACGGCCTTTGCACGCCGTCGCCGCTGATGCATAACCAATAAACCTCTGCGGTGTATCGGCCCCGCAGTGGTAAGCAATGCGGCTTATGCGAAGTGCGGGGCGGCTTTCGGCGGAATTTGCAGCGGCAGCGACAGCGTAAATGTGGAGCCCTCGCCCACCCGGGACCTGACGGTTAACGTGCCGCCCAGCAGTTGGGCAAGCGCACGAGACAGCGACAGCCCCAGTCCGGTGCCCCCGTGTTGGTAGCTGACGCGGGCGTGGCCCTGGCTGAACTTTTCGAAAATGACCTCGTGCAGCTTTTCCGGGATACCGGGGCCCGTGTCTGTGACATGGAATTGCACATGGTGACCATCTGCGCTGGTATCCACGGCCAGGCACACGGTGCCCGACGGGGTGAATTTGATGGCATTGGACAAGAGATTGTTCAGGATCTGCTTGAGCTTGAGGCGGTCGGTTAGCAGAGAGTTCGGGACGTTGGCGGCCGTGGTCGCCGTGAGCGCCAGCGATTTGGCCACTGCACTGACACGGAACAGCTCGATCACATCGTGCAGCAGACCGGGCAGTTCCACGGGCTCGGGGTGCGCTGGCATGGCACCCGCTTCAATCCGCGCCAGATCGAGGATTTCCGTCAGCAGAGCGTTCAGGTGTTCTGCGCCCTGGCGGATAAGGCTCGATTGCTCCCGGGTCTGTGGATCGTTGCTGCGCAGCTCCATGAGTTCAGCAAAGCCGCGGATGCTCGTCAGCGGAGTGCGCAGCTCGTGCGACATGGCGGCCAGGAATTCGCTTTTGGCCTGGTTGGCGCGCTGGGCTTCGGCCTCGCTGCGGGTCAGGGCCGCGTGGCTGACCGCCAGCTTGCGTATGCTTCCCAGAAATACGGCGACAAAGGCCACAACCGCCAGGCTCAACAGTGCCGTCAACCACAGGATCGTGTCGCGTGTGGTGCGCCAGCGGGCGAAAGAGTGTTCTTCTGAGGTGCCGCTGAGTACGGCAAGCGGGTAACTTCCGACACGGCTGAAACCAATAATGCGCAGTCTGGCGTCGGACGATGGCGACAACATGGCCCCGCTGTCCTGGCTGCGCAGTGCTTGCAGGAGGGGCGCGGGCAGTTGCATCCCAACCTCTGTGCTGGCACCTCCCAACACGCGCACACGGATCACTCCGTCAAGCCCCGCAAGTCCCACACCGCCGTCGCTGCCCAGTTGCACGCCCCGGTACACGTCGGCGAAATGGCGTGGATTGAGTGACGCCACCACCACCCCCAGCACGCGCCCATCAGCGGCCGTGACTTTGCGTGAGAGCTGGATGGTCGATACCCCCGACACCTTGCCCAGCAGGGACTTGCTGATGAAAAGGCCGTTGTGCAGCATGCCAGAGCTGGGCGGGGCCGCTTCGGCGGGCAGCAAGTGCACCCGGATATGGTCGCGGTCCATCAGGCTCACATGGTTGCTGCGCGAGCCGTCGGGGTCTAGGTTGCTGCCCTGAAAGCGGCCATCGGGGCCCACGAAGGACAACTGCGTCAGGATGTGCGGCACCATGCCGGTTTCATTGGCGATGGTTGCCAGGTCCTCGCCGTTGAGTGGTCCGTCTTCGGCGGTATGCTGCAAACGCCACATGGCCTGGTCCACCGTGTCCAGGATGCGCAGTGTGTGCTCCTTCAGTGCCAGGGCGGTGTTGGTGTTCTGGCGCATCTCGGCGTCCAGGGTTTCTTTCCACTGCCAGCGCAGCATGGCGGCCATGGTGGCCCAGGCACCCAGCAGCACTACAGCGCTGAAAACGCAGGCCACCACAAAATACATCAGCGCCGGGCTGCTGCGCCAGTCGGAGGATTGGGGCTTGCTGGGCTTCCTGTTCATGTGAGCGGGGCTGGCATCGTGTCCGTGTAGCCTGCGGTGAGCAGCGTGATGTGGAAGATGGTACCCCCGTCGGGCCCGTTGGTGGCATGGATGCGCCCCCCATGTGCTTCGACGATCTTGCGGCATATCGCCAGGCCCAGGCCCGTTCCGCCGGAGCCATCGCGCGTCTTGCTCGATTGCACGAAGGCCTGGAACACGGTCTCCAGCTCTGCGGGAGGTATGCCCGGGCCTTGATCGCGCACCTGGATGTGGATGCTGTGGTCGTCCGAGACTCCGGCGGTGATGTCGATGATGCTGTCTTCGGGCGAGAACTTGATGGCGTTGCTCAAGACATTGCGTACCACTTGCTGAAAGCGCGATGGATCCACTTTGGCGATCAAAGGCATGCGGCCCAGTCGCAAGCCCAGGCCCAGGCGTTTGCGGTCCAGCAGCAACTCCATCTCTGCCGCCACTTCCTCGATGAGATCGCGCACGTCGGCGCGCTCGAATTGGAAGGCTCCAACCGTGCTCTCGATCTTTGCGATGTCGAGCAGGTCATTGACCAGCACCAGCATGCGCTGGCCCGCGTCGTGGATGTCGCTGAACATGGACGCCAGCTTGGATTGATGGCGGCCCCGCGCCAGTCCGAGTTCGGAGAAGCCCAGGATGGATTGCAGGGGCGTGCGCAACTCGTGGCTGATGTTGGCCACAAATTCCGACTTGGAGCGCGACGCCTCTTCGGCCAGATCGCGTGCGGCCCGGAATTCCGTGATGTCCATCTTGGCGGTCAGGATACCGATGGGCTGCTTGCCGTTGGTGGTGACGAGCACCTTGGTGACCTGCACATCCCGGAAGCTGCCATCGGGTCGGCGCATGCGCTCTTCGTAGCGGACACGACCGCCCTCGCGCAACAGTTGTTCTTGGTGTGCGCAGTACGCCTGCGCCTCCTGCGTGGGCAGAAAGTCGATGTTGCGCGTCCCCAGGACGCTTTTGCGCGACAGCCCCATGAAACTTTCCCAGGCCTGGTTGACCGAGAGAAGACGTCCTTCGGTGTCGGTCATGCAGATGGGCAACGGGTTGCATTCGAGCACCTGGCTTGTGAGGGCCAACTGCTCTTGCAGGCTTTGCTGGGCGGCCAGCAGGGCTGTCACATCCACCGCGCTGCCCGCAAAGCCGCGCAACTGACCCGACCGGTCACGCAGCGGAACCACCGAGATGTCCAGCGCGCGCGTTTCTCCTGCGGGTCCCGTGAGGCGGACCTGCGCCATGCGCACGCCCGGGGGCTGGGTGGCGTCGAACAGGGCATCCACGCCATCGCGGCACTCGGGGTGGACGACGTCCCGCAGACGCTGGCCTCGGGCCATTTCAGCGGGCTGGTTGGTAATGGCATGCCAGCGGGGATTGACGAACCGGATGGTCCCTTGGGCATCGGTGCGGAAGATCAGCTCCTGAACACTTCGGAACAGGACGGACAGCTCTTGCTCGCGCCGTGCAGTTTCTTGCTGGGCCTCATCGCGCTCACGTTGCGCAACTTCTTTTGCGCGGGCATTGCGCCAGGACGCATGGGTGAGAAGTCCTATCAGCGCCAAGGCCACCCCCATGAACAGCAGCGGTCCTCGCATTGCGGCCAGCCACTGCTGGGTCGTGGCTTCATAGGGTTGCTCTACAAAAGCCACCAGAGGCTGGCTATTGGAACTGCGCCAGGCGCCCAGGCTATGGGCCTGAAAGGTTTGCAGCGGGCCGTAAGTTCCTTTGTGCGCTGGCAGCAAACCCTGGAACAAAGGGTGGGAGCCCAGGCTGCTACCAAGATTCAAGGTGTCGTTGCCCACCTGGGTGAGCAAGGTCCCGTTGTCCAATGCCAGCATGACCTGTGTGCCAGGGTGGCCTGCCTCCATCAACTGCCGCTGGTAGGTGGCCAGGGCGTCGGGATTGATCTGTGCCACCAACGTCACCACAGCGTTCGATGGCAGGCGAACCAGGCGCACCATGGGAATGTAGCCAAGGCCCGCTGGCACGGCTGCATTGCGCATATCTTGGGTGAGTGTGCGGCCACGCACCCAGGCTCCAATGACCACCCGCTCATCGGTCGCTGGTGAAGGTGGCAGGCGCTGCAGATCCACCTTGCCACCCCGGTCCGAGGCGGTCGTGGAGGCCAGCACCAGCCCTTCGGAGCTGACGATGGCGATGCTGCGCAGAAAAGGCAGGCCTTGCAAGCGGTAAGACTGCTGTGCTTCGAGCTGCGCGGGAGTGTGATTCTCGGTGGTCAGGTTTTTCGCAAGGCTGTCCAGGGTGAGCTTGGTGTTGTCGAAAACTTGGCTGGCGTGCGACTCCATGACGCTGGCCAGTAGTTCGAGCTGCTTGCGGTCCTGAGCTTCTGTGCGGCGGAACTCCAGCCACATCAGCGATGCGGTGCCGACGATTACGGCCAGCATGAGAAGTGTGCCCCCGAAGAGCGCCCTGCTGCTGGCTACTTCCAGCAGGCTGAGCTTGGCAAAGGGAATGGATCGTTTCATGGCAGAGGCATCAGTTCAGGAGGATGCTTTCGAGTCCGTGGCGCCGTGCTGCCGTTTCCAGGCGGCCGTCCTGCCGAATCCGGGCGACAAAAGCGTTGAGCACGGCTCGCCATTCGACGTCGCCTGGTTTGCTGGCATGGGCGTAGGGGAGCGTATAGAACGGCTTGGGGGGGGCCACCAGTGCGGCCCATTCCGTGCTTTCGATCAGTGCGCGACCGTAGGGGTAATCGGTCATGAAGACGTCCACGCGGCCAGCAATGAGCTCGCGTTCGCGCGTCTGTGGCAGGTGGATGGAGACGAGACCTGCATGCTTGAGGCGTTGCCGCATGACGGGCTCCATGAACGTTCCAGCCTGCACGCCTACCTGCACGCCGGGTTGGTCGATGTCACTCCACTGCCGCACGATGCGGCTGGTGCGTGTGGTTACGGCATAGATATCGCTTTGCAAATAGGGCGTGGAGAACTGGAGTTGCTCCATGCGCTGCGGCAGCATGGCGATGCCGAACATCGCTACATCGCATGTGCCTGCCTGCAGGTCCTGCACCAAGGTGACGAAGGACGAGTCCACGAATCGCAGCTTGACGCGCAGATCAGACGCCAATGCGGTAGCCAGATCGATGTCCAGGCCGCTGAGCTGGCCGGAGCGCGGGTCCCGAAACGAGATGCGCTGGTACGCGGGCCAGATGCAGACCCTGACTTCGCCCCGGGCCTGAACGCGGTCCTGCACCTCACCTGCTGTGGCACCCCAGGAGGCCACTGCGCCAGCCAGGAGCAACAGCACCGCAGCCACCACACGGTATGTGGGCAAGATCATGGCGCATCCTGCTTGTGGTTGATCAGGTCGGCGAAGGCCATGCGTCCGGCCGTGACCTGCTCACGCAGGGCAGAAATGGCGGGGCTGTTGCGCAGGAAGCAGTCCACGATGTCCGGGTCAAAGGCCTTGCCCCGTTCGGCCAGGAGCATCTCCAGCGCTTTTTCGTGGCTGAAGGCTGGGCGGTAGACCCGGTCCATGGTCAGGGCGTCATAGAAGTCCACGATGCTCACAATGCGTCCAGACAGCGGAATGGCTGGGCCCGCCAACTGGTTCGGGTAACCCTTGCCATCCCAGCGTTCATGGTGTGCAAGCGCAATTTCGGCCGCCATCTGGAAGAGGGCGATGCGCGATTTGCCCAGGATATCTGCACCGATGGCGGAGTGCTGGTTCATGGTTGCGCGCTCTTGGGGCGTGAAGGCACCGGGTTTCTTCAGCACGTCGTCAGGAATGCCGATCTTGCCGATGTCGTGCATGGGGGCCGCCTTGCGCAGCATCAGCGCATAGTCCTTGGGCTCGCCCAAGAAAAGCGCCAGGGCCTCAGCCAGGAATCCGATGCGCACGATGTGGATGCCCGTGTCGCCGTCTTTGTATTCCGCCGCCATGGACAGCAGAAACAGTGCCTCGTGGTGGGCGCGGGCCACTTCCTGCAACGCCTCGTTGCGTTCCTGGTACATGCGGCCCAGGTCGAAGACGATCTTCTCCATCTGCTCGGCCGCCGCAGGGCTGAACTGGGTATTTTCACGTGCAGCTGCAACCATGTTCATGGCGCCTCGCCGGGGGTTGTGCCCAGGTGGTTGATGGTTTCGATCAGTTTGAGGGGGCTGAAGGGCTTGAGCAGATAGGCGTCGGCCCCGGCCATCATCCCCGCCTCGATATCCTGGCTTTGCCCGCGAGCCGTCAGCAGCACCACCCAGGGTTTGCCCAGCGATGG
This sequence comes from Acidovorax sp. FG60, assembly GCF_057808995.1. Taxonomy (NCBI): domain Bacteria; kingdom Pseudomonadati; phylum Pseudomonadota; class Betaproteobacteria; order Burkholderiales; family Comamonadaceae; genus Acidovorax; species Acidovorax sp. FG60. The sequence goes on along the minus strand of NZ_JBMDJC010000018.1, from coordinate 84,376 downwards.
GTCGCTTTTGACAAGGCGGCACAGATCGAGTCCGTCCATGCTTCCGGGCATCATGATGTCCAGTAACAGTAACTGGGGGCGCAGCGTTCGCACGGCCTCCAGGCCCTCGTCGGCGTTGACGGCTTCATGGATGTCGTGGTCTTCGAACTCCAGGGTCATGCGGATCAGTCGGCGGATATCCGCATGGTCTTCGATGATCAGAATGCGTTTGTTCATGGTTGGGCACTTGTTGCAACTAGTTTTATCAATTTTATCACAAAAGTGATTTTTCGAAGTGATAAAATTCGCCGCTATGGAACTCAGTCTTCTCTCTTCGCTGCCGGTGGATTGCAGTACCCGTGATGTGGCGCGGGTGCTGGGCATGGCGGTTCGTTCTGTTCAGCTGATGGTGGACCGGGGTGAGCTGGAGGCCTGGAAAACACCAGGAGGTCATCGGCGCATCGCGAAGGCATCGGTCGAGCGCTGGCTGGCCCAGCGGCAGGGTCAGCCCGTTGTACCGGTTGCCGAAGTTGCCGTGTCTGGTGTGGTGGTCGCGCCAGACGATGGGGTGGTCAAAGCTGCTCCCAGGCGCGCCGAGCAGGTCGGCGCTTCTCGCGAACCAGCGGGTACACACGGCCAGCGGGTGTTGCTGATCGAGGATTCCGCACATTTCCAGACCCTGGTGAAGCTGTTGATGGCGCACGATTTCCCGCAAGTGGAACTGCATGTGGCAGACGACGGCATCGTTGGCTTGGCGATGGCGGGCGAACTGCAGCCGGATGTGCTGATTGTGGACATCCTTCTTCCTGGCATTGATGGCGCAACGCTGATTGCGCGTCTGCGCTCGCATCCCCAGTTCCAGCGCAGCCGTCTGATCGTTGTGACTTCGCTCGACGAAGAGCAGCGCAGTCCCTACGCCTTTGCGCTGGCCGGGCTGCCTGTGGTGCACAAGCCCCGCTTGGTGCAGGAGTTGCCTGCGTTGCTGGCGGGGTTCCTGCGTCCTGTGGCCGAGAAGGCCTGAGCGCCGTCGTGACGCAGCCGCGCGTGCTGTTGGTAGAGGACGATCCGTCAGTGCGCCGGTTTGTCCAGATGGCGCTCGATCCCCTCGGCGTGAATCTGGTGCCATGCGCCACGCTCGCCGAGGCGAAGCAGGCGCTGACCACCGAAGTGGCACCCCTGGTCCTCACGGATCTGACCCTGCCCGATGGCTCCGGCCTTGATCTACTGGTTTGGATGCAGACACGTCTTTCGCCACAGGGAGCGGTCTGCCGCACCGTGGTGTTCAGTGGTGGGATTGACCCAGCCACGCAGTGCACGCTGGAGTCGCTCAACGTCTGGCGCGTTCTGCACAAACCCGCCTCCGTGGGGGCGCTGATGGCATGTGTTTCTGAGACTCTGGCCAGCCTCGACTTGGGGGCTCAGGCCGATTCCGCCGTCGTCACCGTTGCTCAACACAATCCAGTGGCCGAGTTTTTCGGCGGCAACCGAGCGCTTTACGAAGCTTATCGACAGGCATGCCTGGCCCGGTTTCCTCAAGATGTGATGGAAGGCGATCTGGCCGTGACGGCGCAAGATGCACAGGCGCTGCGGCGCGTGGCGCACAACCTCAAGTCAGTGTTGACGATGCTGGGTGAGGCGCCAGCTGCCCAGTGTGCGCGAAGCACCGAGGAGTGGGCTGCAGGGGGCCATTCTGACCTTATGCAACAGGGATGGCGACAGTTGCGGCAGCAGGTGCTGCGTGTGGTTTCTGTTCAAGGCGAAAGTTGAATTCTTTGCATCTCGCAAACGGCAGCCTATTGCCGGTACGTGGATCATTTCACAGCTTCTGAACAAAGAAAAACCACCCGAAGGTGGTGATTCCAAGGGGACTTCAACAGCTGACGCCTGGCGTCTGGCGTCTGGCCTTGAGGCTGTCGGGCTTGGAGTGTCGATAGCGAAAGTTGCCCCTGGGGGGCAACTTGCAGCCGACGTTTTCCAAGTCCGGCGGGTTCCTAGAAGTTTTCCCACTCTTTCTCTGCATGTGGAGCGGCAGTCACGAGTTTTGCCGAAGGCAGATGCGCCACGCCCGATTTCGCCATTGCGACACTTCGGACAGCCGCCTTGATGGCGGAGGTCGCTGATCGCTGGTTTGGGGCTTTCCGGGCCATCGGCGGCCGTGAAGCGTATGTGGTGGATGTGCTGAGCGCTCCTTGTGCGGGCACCAACGCAGGGCGCTCTTCCAAAGCCAAGGGCGAAATCTTGAAGGAGGAAACCACGTTGACCAGCTCCGCTGCCTGGGTGTTGAGGCTGCTGGCTGCTGCTGCCATTTCCTCCACCAGTGCCGCGTTCTGCTGGGTGGCCTGGTCCATCTGGGTGACGGCTTCGTTCACCTGGTCCACGCCCTGGCTCTGCTCGGAACTGGCTGCGCTGATCTCCGCCATGATGTCGGTAACGCGGCCAATCGCCGAGACCACATCGCTCATGGTCTGGCCTGCCCGGTCCACGAGGGCGGAGCCGGCTTCTACCCGCTCCACGCTGGCGCCGATCAACACTTTGATTTCGCGCGCGGCGTCTGCGGATCGGCTTGCCAGGTTGCGAACCTCGCTCGCAACCACTGCAAAGCCACGGCCTTGTTCCCCCGCTCGGGCGGCCTCCACGGCGGCGTTCAGGGCCAGGATGTTCGTCTGGAACGCGATGCCGTCAATGACACCGATGATGTCCGAGATCTTGCGGGAGCTGTCGTTGATGTCTTTCATCGTGCGGACCACGTCTGCGACAACCTCGCCGCCTTGGCTTGCCACGTTCGACGCGTTCTGCGCGAGCTGATTGGCTTGCCGAGCGTTCTCGGCGTTCTGGCGAACCGTCGAATTCAGCTCCTCCATCGATGCTGCGGTTTCTTCCAGTGCACTGGCCTGGTTTTCGGTGCGTGCCGAGAGATCGCTGTTGCCCGCCGATATCTCCGCGCTGGCAGTGGCCACGCTGTCGGAGCCTTGGCGTACCTGCGAGACAACCTGTGTCAGCGATGTCTGCATGTCGGAGAGCGCTTGCAGCAGCGGGCTGAATTCATCGTTGGCGTTGTCAATGACCTCTCCGGTCAGGTCGCCATCGCGCACGCGGGCTGCGATCACTTGCGCTTCTGACACCCGGCGCTGAAGGACGCTGCCGACGTACCAGGAAAACACCATCAAACCGGCTGCAATCGCCGCGACGGCTGCCACCAGGCTGTAAAGCGTTTGTTTCGCATCTGACTCGATCTTTCCAATGCTCTCGGTCAGCGATGTGTTCTGGCGCTGCTTTTGTTGGCTCAGCATTTCGAGCACCACGTTGCGGGCAGGAATCGTCTTGGCGACCAGGAAGTCGAAGCCCTCGTCCTTGTTGCCCTGCTCAATCAACTGGATGTTTTGCCCTGCGATCTGCCAGAACGTGCCCAGCGCCTGAACGAGTGCAGCGTATTCAGTCTTTTCGGTGGTGGTGACAGCAGTTTTCTCCAGCGCCAACTGGTCGGTGTCGATCAGCTTCTTTTTCTCCGCAATGTCTGCCAAGGTGGCCTTCACGTCGCTGGGTGTCCTGACCAGCAGCGCATGGCGCAATTGGAGAGATGATCGTGTGACGTTGAGCTCCATGGCTGCCAGCCGCAACTGGTGGGGAACGGACTCTGTGGCGACCTTTCGGGTTTGGGCGGTGACCTCGGAGAGGTTGAACCATGCGAGAAGCGCGACCAGGGTCAGGCCACTAATGAGTGCGAAGGACAGCAGGTGCAGGCGTTTCGCAATGCCGAATGCTCTGAAGAAGTTCATAGGGATTCCGTGTAGGTGTGGTTGTGTTTCGTGGCAATGCGACAGCGTGTCATTGCACGGTGAGGGGCGAAGGCAGCGAGGGTGCCAAGAGCTTTTCAATGTCGAGCAGGATGAGCATCCGGTCATCGACCGATCCGATGGCCAGCAGGTGGTCCCGATCCACGTCCATGTCGAGTGTGGGGACAGGGCGCAATTGCTCTCTCTCCAGCGTGAGCACATCAGACACGCCATCCACCACAACGCCCACGACGCGCTGACCAATGTTGAGCACGATCACCACGGTCAGATGGTCATAGCGAGCCTCTGGCAAGCCCAGTTTCAGGCGCAGGTCGATGATGGGCACGATCACGCCGCGCAGGTTGACCACGCCTTTGAGGTCGGCGGCGGCATTGGCGATGGTGGTGGGCTTTTCGTACGAACGGATCTCCTGCACCCGCAGGATGTCTACGCCGTACTCCTCGTTGCCGATCTTGAATGCCAGGAACTCGCGAAGATCGGTCAAGACCGTTGGGGCTGCATCAGGGATAGAACCCAGGCTGGATAGGGTGTGAAGATTCGCAGACATGTTTGTTTGATAAAAATGATAGTTGTGCGAATTTTAGGAGGATTGAATCATATTTGTCAAATAAATGATTTTCAAAGTGATAAATATGCTTTCATCACCGGCACTGTGGTGCGTTCTTCTGTGCAAACGGGCGGGCTTGCTGCAGGGGCAGCGCATGCTGTTTTTCAAGGGATGATGGTTGGACGGCAGCGGTGAGCCCGCACAATCCGGGGCATGAAAACCCTTCGCCTTCGCCCTGGCAAGGAGCGCTCGCTCCTGCGCCGCCACCCCTGGATCTTCGAATCGGCCATCGCCAAGGGCGGCGGCGACAGCGGCGAGACCGTGCGTGTGGAGTCGCACGAAGGCCAGTTCCTGGCTTGGGCCGCCTTCAGTCCGACCTCGCGCATCCGCGCGCGGGTGTGGAGCTTTGACGAAGCACAGCGCATTGATGCTCCGTTTTTTATAGCTACTTGCGCCCGATCCATCATCGCCAGAGCCCGATTTGATGTGCAAAGCGATGGCGTGCGTCTGGTGCACGGCGAATCCGACGGTCTGCCGGGGCTCATCGTGGACCGCTATGGCGATACGCTGGTGGCCCAGTTCACCAGCGCGGGCACCGAGCGCTGGAAGGATGTGATCGCCGACGCGCTGCTGCGCGAGACGGGCCTGACCAAGCTGTATGAACGCTCAGACGCCAGCGTGCGTGCGCTGGAAGGTCTGGAGCCCGCCACGGGCTGGCTGCGCGGCGGGCCCGCGGGCGTGGCGGGCGATAGCGAAGGGCCGCCGCTTGAACTCACGATCCGTGAACACCAGTGGAGCCTGACGCTCAACATCGCCGAGGGCCACAAGACCGGCTTCTACCTGGACCAGCGCGACAGCCGCAAGCGGTTTGCCGACTACACCCAGCGCCTGGGCTTCAAGCATGTGCTCAACTGCTTCTGCTACACCGGCGGCTTCAGCGTGGCGGCGCTGGCGGGCATGCGTGCGGCAGGCACCGTGGCCGATGGGCATGTGACGTCCATCGACTCGTCCGGTCCCGCCTTGGAGCGGGCCCGTGCGCACGTGGCGCTCAACGGCTTCGACCCGAACCGCGCGAGCTTTATGGATGCCGACGTGAACGCTTCACTGCGCCAGTTCCTCAAGGAGGGCCAGCGTTTTGACGCCATCATCCTCGACCCGCCCAAGTTTGCGCCGACCGCAGCGCACGCCGAACGCGCGGCCCGCGCTTACAAGGACATCAACCGGCTGGCGCTGCAACTGCTGACCCCGGGCGGGGTGCTGTTCACCTTCTCGTGTTCGGGCGGCATCAGCGCCGACCTGTTCCACAAGATCGTGGCGTCGGCGGGCGCGGATGCGGGCGTGGACGGCTACATCCTGGAGCGCCTGGGCGGCGCGCCCGACCATCCCATGACGCTGGAGTTTCCGGAAGGGGAATACCTCAAGGGCTTGGTCGTGATGCGCAAAGGGTGAGCCCGGCGGCGTCCGGCAGGGGCTTGACAGCCTCGGTACACTGAAAAAACGCCCCCTGTGCGGGGCCCTGCAGCCCGCAGCATCGGGCTGCAGCGCATGTATTTGATTCCCTTGAAAGACAGATTTATGGCACTGATCCCCGTCACTATCCTCACCGGCTTCCTGGGCTCGGGCAAAACCACGCTGCTCAAGCGCCTGCTCTCCGAAGCCCATGGCCAGAAGATCGCCGTGATCGAGAACGAATTCGGCGAAGAGAACATTGACAACGACATCCTCGTGACCGAGTCCAAGGAGCAGATCGTGCAGATGAGCAACGGCTGCATCTGCTGCACCATCCGCGAAGACCTGCGCGAGACGCTGCAGCTACTGGCCGCCAAGAAGCGCAAGAACCTGCTCGAGTTCGACCGCATCGTGATCGAGACCACCGGCGTGGCCGACCCCGGCCCGGTGGCGCAGACCTTCTTCATGGACGAAGAAATCGCCGAGACCTACCTCATCGACTCCATCATCACCCTGGTGGACGCCAAGCACGCACCCCAGCAGCTCAATGACCGCCAGGAAGCGCGCCGCCAGGTGGGTTTTGCGGACCAGATCTTCCTGTCCAAGACCGACCTGGTGTCCAAGGACGAGACCGAGGCGCTGATCCATCGCCTCAAGCACATGAACCCGCGCGCGCCCATCAAGTCCGTGCATTTTGGCGAGGTGCCGCTCAAGGAGGTGTTGGACCTGCGCGGCTTCAACCTCAATGCCAAGCTGGATATCGATCCAGACTTCCTGAATGAAGAAGGGGACGGGCACGACCACCATGATCATGACCACGAACACGGCGAGCACTGCAGCCACCCCTCGCACCAGCATGAGCAGGGCCATGGTCACCACCATCACCATGACGACGATGTGAAGAGCTTTGTTTACCGCTCCGACCGGCCATTCGACCCGGCCAAGCTGGAGGACTTCCTGGGGGCCATCGTGAATATTTACGGCCCGCGCATGCTGCGCTACAAAGGTGTGCTTAATATGAAGGGCACTGAACGCAAGGTGATCTTCCAGGGGGTGCACCAGCTCATGGGAAGCGATCTGGGCCCCCAATGGGCCGAGGGTGAGACGCGCACGAGCAAGATGGTCTTTATTGGCATTGACCTGCCCAAGGACATCTTCCTGCAGGGGCTGGAACAAAGCCTGGTCTGACCCTCACCGGGGCCTGTGCCGCCCAGGGGAGAACGGCGTGTTTGTGTTGTATCTGCAACGTTTTCGTTTGCGTCAGCCCAGGTCGATACAATCGCGCCCCGGTAAAACCCCGGAAGGCTTGCCACCCGCCCTTGGCTGCGAATGCAGCTAGGGCCCGCCCGTACTGCGAGGAGACCAGGAAGTGAAAGCCGACACCAGCAAATCCAAGGGGGCCACCAAGGCAACCCCTGCCGCGGCGAAAAGCGCCGCCGCCCCAGCGGCACCCAAAGTTGCTGCGAAGGCCACTGCCAAGGCTGCTGCGGCGCCCAAGGTGGCCGCACCCCCCGCCGTGGCGGCGCCTGCTCCGGCACCCGTGCTGCAAGCAGGCTCGCAGGTACCCGTGCGCACAACCCGGCCTTCTTCACGATTGGCCCAATTGACCGTACCATCCATGGCACAGACAGTGGCTTCGACCGCTGCCAAAGCCAGTTATCTACATACCATGCCCACGACCGCGCAAGCACAGCCTACGTATACGGCTGCCAAAAAAGACCCCAAGCTGGCGAACAACTGGAAAACCAAGTCCGCCGCTGAGTTGACCGATGCCGAAGTCATGGCCATGCCTGACGACGAGTACATGAACGACAAGCAGATGGCCTTCTTCCGCCTGAAGCTGGTGCAGCTCAAGCAGGAGATCCACAACAGCGCTGGTGAAACCACCGAACACCTTCGTGAAGACACCGTGGTGGTGCCCGATCCGGCCGACCGCGCGACGATCGAAGAGGAACATGCCCTGGAGCTGCGCACCCGCGACCGCGAGCGCAAGCTGCTCAAGAAGATCGAGCAGTCCATTGCCCGCATCGACGCAGGTGACTATGGCTATTGCGACGAAACCGGCGAACCCATTGGTGTGGGCCGCCTGATCGCGCGTCCTACTGCCACGTTGTCCCTCGAAGCACAACAGCGCCGCGAACTCAAGCAGAAGATGTTTGGTGATTGACCGGGCCGTCTGGCCTGATCAACCCCAAGCGCACCCTGAGCCATGAGCAAGGAAGAAACCACCCCCGGAGGCCTGCTGTCGAAGGTGGTTCGGTTCGTGAAGAACCCGACGGTGAACTGGACCGAGCTGGACTCCATCCAGGACGACCGGGAGAGCCAGTACAGCAAGCAGATGCTCAAGGAGATGATCGAGCGCAAGCGCCGCAACGATTTCGTGCGGCGCCGCGAGTTCGATCAGTTGCGCAAGCTGCGTCAGCGCGAGGTGCTGCAAGGCCAGCGTGTGGAAGACGCCGCAGGGCGCCCCTCGTTCTTTCAGAGCAGCATGGCTTCGCCCGACGAGCGGGCTGTCACGCTCAAGAAGATCGACGAGATCGAAGCGCAGATGTCGCAGCAGTGGTGGAAGAGTAAGCAAGGTGCAGAGGCTCCCACGCAACCCGGCGCCATGCCTGTTGCTGCCGACGCAGCTGCGTCCTCTGATTCCGCCCACGCAAGGGCGTATGCGCCCACGGCACCCGGCAGCCTGCCAGCGCCCCTCGAAAACAAGGCCGGTGTCCAGCCGCTGTTTGCCGATGACAGCATGGCCATTGGCCGGTTTGGCGGCACCGATGCGCAAATGCTCGCGGGTGCAGGTCCTGGCGAAGCGTCCTTCAGCCTTGCGGCAGCTACTGCGGTAACGCCAGCGCCCGCATCCGAACCGGAGGAATTCGTGCACGAACCCGATTTAGAAGAAGCTGCCATCCGGTTTGCCAATGGCGACCACGCCGGGGCTGAGTCCGGCCTGCTCGATGTGCTGGCCCAGCACCAGCAGGATGCGCCCGACGACCAGCTCGAAATCTGGATGACACTGTTCGACCTGTACCGTGCAACGGGCCAGCACGACCGGTTTGACACCCTGGCCATCGACTTCGCCGCCCAGTACAGCCGCTCCGCTCCGCTGTGGTTTTCCATGCCCGAGCAATTGGGCATGGCACCGCCCGCCGCAGCGGCTGCGGCTGGAACGGCTGCAGCCGCACCGGCAGGCGCGGTGCGCCGCGATTTCAGCTGGAACGCGCCGCCCACGCTGGCTGTGTCTTCGGTGGCCGCACTCCAGGCCTCGTTGGCACGCGCCGCGTCGCCCTGGACCCTGTCCTGGGCCCGCTTGGGCGCTATCGATGACGCTGCCGTGCCTTTGCTGGCGGACCAGTTCACCCAGTGGGCCGAGCGTGATGTTCAGCTGGTGTTCTCCGGGGTAGAAAAGCTCAACGCCCTGCTGGATGCCAAAACCCAGTCCGGTGACCGCTCTACCAGCCCTGAGTGGTGGAGCCTGCGCATGGCGGCGCTGCGGCTCATGGGCAAGCCAGATGAGTTCGAGCTGGTGGCGCTGGATTACTGCGTGACCTACGAAGTCTCTCCGCCGTCGTGGGCGTCGCCGCGCTGCGGGTATTCGGACAACGAAGGTGTGTCTTCGGGCTCGGCGCCTCTGGCGGCCGAGAGCGACTTCATGGCCTCCGACCTGGGTGAGTTGTCCGCCCCCGCTCCGCTGGAGGCGGGCCCCGTGGCGCAGCTCAGCGGCTATATCGATGGTGATGCCACGCCACTGCTGGAGCCTTTTCAGGCCTTCCTGCGCCCGGGTGTGCCGCTGACCATTGCCTGCGACAAGCTCATTCGTGTGGACTTCGCGGCTGCGGGCTCGGTGCTCAACTGGGCGGCCGAGCAGCAGGGCCACGGCCATGTGATCCAGTTCCAGAACCTGCAGCGGCTGGTGGCAATTTTCTTCAACGTGATCGGTATCAACGAGCACGCTTGGGTGGTACCCCGAAAGAACTGAAACCTCCATGGGACGCACCACCAGTGCGGCGGAGCAACCCTTGCGCGTCGGCTGGGTGCGGGCCGTGATCGTTGCATAGTTTTTGGGTGGGCTGCAGGGCCACAGATTCGGTGGCTGCTCGTGGCAGTTAGCGTTCGGCGTCGCCTTGAAAGCGCCGCCCGTGCCCTCAACTGCCGCAGCTATGGACTCATCAAACGACAACCACCCGGTGTTCCACGGCACCACCATCCTGAGCGTACGCCGCCAGACGCCCCAGGGCGTTCAAGTGGCCATTGGCGGGGATGGCCAGGTCACCCTGGGCAACATTGTGGTCAAGGGCACGGCGCGCAAGGTGCGCAAGCTGCACCACGGCAAGGTGCTGGCCGGTTTTGCAGGCGCCACGGCCGATGCTTTCACCTTGTTTGAGCGCTTTGAAGCCAAGCTCGAAAAACACCAGGGCCACCTGGTGCGGGCAGCCATTGAACTCACCAAGGACTGGCGCACCGATCGAGTGCTGCGCCGCCTCGAAGCCATGCTCGCCGTGGCCGATCTGGAGGCCTCGCTCATCATCACCGGCAATGGCGACGTGCTGGAGCCCGAGCAGGGCATCGTGGCCATTGGATCGGGCGGGGCCTACGCGCACTCGGCCGCCAAGGCGTTGCTCAACCACACCGACCTCTCTGCGCAGGACATCGTCAAGAAGTCGCTGGAGATTGCTGGCGAGTTGTGTATCTACACCAACATGAACCACACCATCGAGACCTTGTAGGTCGGGTGATTTTTGCAGGGCGGTCTTGACCGCATTTGATATGTTTTTGATAGCTGCTAGCGCTTGATAGATAAGCGCTAGAGCCCAATTTGACTGGAATTTTCGCCATGTCGTCCATGACCCCCCAGGAAATCGTCTCCGAGCTGGACCACCATATCGTGGGCCAGGCCAGCGCCAAGCGTGCCGTGGCCATTGCGCTGCGCAACCGCTGGCGCCGCCAGCAGGTCGAAGGCAGCCTGCGCCAGGAGATCACACCCAAGAACATCCTCATGATCGGCCCGACCGGCGTGGGCAAGACCGAGATTGCGCGCCGCCTGGCCAAGCTGGCCGATGCGCCCTTCATCAAGGTCGAGGCCACCAAGTTCACCGAGGTCGGCTACGTGGGCAAGGACGTGGATTCCATCATCCGCGACCTGGCGGAGATGGCCGTCAAGCAGACGCGCGAATCCGAGATGAAAAAGGTGCGCGCCCGCGCCGAAGATGCTGCCGAGGAGCGCATCCTGGACGTGCTGATTCCCCCGGCCCGTGCAGCCGCAGGCACCGAGCCCGCGGCTGACAACACGGCCCGCCAAGTCTTTCGCAAGAAACTGCGCGAAGGCGCGCTGGCCGACAAGGAGATCGAGATCGATGTCGCCGAAGGCCGCCCGCAACTCGAAATCATGGGCCCCCAGGGCATGGAAGAAATGGCCGAGCAGTTGCGTGGCATGTTCAGCCAGATGGGGCAGGACAAGCGCAAGACCCGCAAGCTCAAGATTGCCGAGGCCCTGAAGCTCATCACCGACGAAGAGGCGGGCAAGCTCGTCAACGAGGAAGAGATCAAGACCCGCGCTGTTGCCAATGCCGAGCAGAACGGCATCGTCTTCATCGACGAGATCGACAAGGTGGCTGCGCGCCAGGAAACCAGTGGTGCCGACGTGTCGCGCCAGGGCGTACAGCGCGACCTGCTGCCGCTGGTGGAGGGCACCACGGTGTCCACCAAGTACGGCATGATCAAGACGGACCACATCCTGTTCATCGCATCCGGGGCGTTCCACCTGTCCAAACCCAGCGACCTGATTCCGGAGCTGCAGGGGCGCTTCCCCATCCGGGTCGAGCTGGAGTCGCTGTCGGTCAAGGACTTTGAGGCCATCCTCACGCAGACCCATGCGTCCCTGGTCAAGCAGTACCAGGCCCTGCTGGCCACCGAAGGCGTCACGCTCGAATTTGCGCCTGAGGGCATCACGCGCCTGGCGCACATCGCCTTTGAGGTGAACGAGCGCACGGAGAACATCGGTGCACGCCGCCTGTCCACGGTGATGGAGCGCTTGCTGGACGAGGTGAGTTTTGATGCGACTCGCCTATCGGGTCAGACCATCACCATTGACGCTGCCTATGTGGACGCCCGCCTGCAGACACTGAGCCAGGACGAGGACCTTTCGCGCTACATCCTGTGACCACTCGGCCAAGCCTTGAGAGGTCACTTTCATAGGCCTCTCTAAGTGCTTATTTTTCAACGACTTTTGGCTTTTTAATCTCTGCAAAGTCGCGTCTAAGTCGTTGATTTCATTACAAAAGTTTGTTGGACACCCTCTTGTTCGGTGTGCTTTTCCTGCTACAGTGCAAAAAAGTGCAATTAAGTGGTGAAAAGTGCCCTCAAGGTCCATTGCACGGACCCCCGAGGCGCAAAACCGAATTGGAAATCTGTCCGTGTTTCAAGGTGCCTCGTCGCTGAGTCTCGATGCGAAGGGTCGGCTGTCTGTGCCGACCCGGCATCGTGACGTCCTGGCGGCCACGGCATCCGGTCAGCTCACCATCACCAAACACCCGCACGGCTGCCTGATGGTGTTCCCCCGCCCCGAGTGGGAGAAGTTCCGCGAGCGCATTGCCCAGCTGCCCATGTCCGCCCAGTGGTGGAAGCGCATTTTTCTGGGCAACGCCATGGATGTGGACATGGACGCCACGGGCCGCGTGCTGGTTTCGCCCGAGCTGCGTGAAGCAGCCGGTATCTCCAAAGACACCATGCTGCTGGGCATGGGCAACCATTTCGAACTTTGGGACAAGGCCACCTACGACGAGCAGGAGGCCAAGGCCATGCAGGGCGAGATGCCGGATGTCTTCAAGGACTTCTCCTTCTAAGGCGCGCTGTGACATCCCCCCTGCAACACACCACCGTCCTGCTCAATGAGGCCGTGGATTCTCTCCTGGGCGGCGCAAGCCCTGAGCCTGCGGGCACCTGGGTCGATGCGACCTTTGGGCGCGGTGGGCACTCTCGCCTCATCCTCCTTCGGCTGGGGCCGCAGGGGCGCCTTGTGGCCTTCGACAAGGATCCCGAAGCCATCGCCGAAGCAACGCGCATCACCGATGCGCGTTTTTCCATTCGGCACGAGGGTTTCCGCCATCTGGCCGATCTGCCGCCCGCCAGTGCTGCGGGCGTGCTGATGGACCTGGGGGTGAGCTCGCCCCAGATCGACAGCCCCGAGCGGGGCTTCAGTTTCCGTTTTGACGGCCCGCTGGACATGCGCATGGATACCACGCGCGGCGAAAGCGTGGCCGATTGGTTGGCCACGGCCGAAGTTGGTCAGATTGCGGAGGTGATACGTGACTACGGTGAAGAACGGTTTGCTGGCCCCATTGCAAAGGCGATTGTTGCTCGGCGCGAAGAACGGGGTCCTCTTTCAACCACCGCAGAACTTGCCGATCTCGTGGCTGGCGCGGTCAAAACCCGCGAAGCGGGCCAGAACCCTGCAACGCGCACATTTCAAGCTCTTCGGATTTTCATCAACGCCGAGCTTGAAGAGCTGCAACAGGCGCTAGAGGCCAGCCTCTCGGTGCTGCAGCCGGGCGGGCGGCTGGTAGTCATCAGCTTTCACTCGCTCGAAGACCGCATCGTCAAACAGTTCATCGCCAAACACTCCAAGGAGGTGTACGACCGCCGTGCGCCGTTTGCCGCACCCCAGGCCATGAAGCTCATCGCACTGGACCGCATCAAGCCCAGTGCTGCCGAAGTGGCCGCCAACCCCCGCTCACGCAGCGCCATCATGCGCGTGGCCGAGCGCACGGCGGTGGTCTGACATGACGAGGCTCAACGTGGTCCTGTTGCTGGCGGTGCTGGCCAGCGCGATCTATCTGGTGCACACCCAGTATGAATCGCGCCGCCTGTTCACCGAGCTGGACCGCGCTGTGGCCGAGGCCCGTCGTCTGGAAACCGAGCACCAGCGCCTGCAGGTGGAAAAGCGCGCCCAGGCCACGCCGCTGCGGGTGGAGAAGATCGCGCGTGCCCAGCTGAACATGCGCACGGCCACGCCGGCCATCACGCAGTATGTATCTGACCCACAGGGTGTTGCGGCGGCGGCTGCAGCGGCCGCATCGCAACCGGCAGGGGTGCAGCCATGAGCCGCAGCGTGCTCTACACCTCCAGTCCGCTGCTGGCCAGCAAGACACCGGTCTGGCGCAGCAAGTTCATCGTGGCGATGATTGCTCTGGGTTTTCTGGGGCTGGCGGGGCGCGCTGCCTATGTGCAGGTGTTTGGCAACGCGTTTTTTCAGCGCCAGGGCGAAGTGCGTTTTGCGCGCACGCTGGAGCTGCCCGCCAACCGCGGCAAGATTGTGGACCGCAACGGATTGATCCTCGCCTCCAGCGTGCCGGCGGCCAGCATCTGGGCCATCCCTGAAGACGTGGACCAGGACAGGCCCGAGGTGCGCGCCAAGCTCAAGCAGCTGGCCAAACTGCTCGACATGCCGCAGGCCGAGCTGCAGAAAAAGCTGGCGGATGAAGACAAGACCTTTGTCTGGATCAAGCGCCAGCTCGACTGGGATGTGGGCCAGCAGATTGCTGCGCTCGACATCAAGGGCATCTACCAGCGCAAGGAATACAAACGCCAGTACCCCGAGGGTGAAGCCGCTGCGCACGTGGTGGGCTTCACCAACGTGGAAGACCATGGCCAGGAAGGCATGGAACTGGCGTTCGACAAGGAGCTCGCGGGAAAGCCGGGCTCGCGCCGCGTGATCAAGGACCGCCTGGGCCGCGTGGTCGAAAGCGTGGGCGAAACCGTGCCGCCGGTCGATGGCAAGGACATGCAGCTGTCCATCGACAGCAAGGTGCAGTTCTTTGCCTACCAGAAGCTGCGCGACCAGGTGGCCGCGCACAAGGCCAAGGCGGGCAGTGTGGTGGTGCTCGATGCGCACACAGGCGAGCTGCTGGCGCTGGCCAACTACCCGAGCTACGTGCCCGACAGGCGCCAGAACCTCACGGGCGAACAGCTGCGCAACCGCGCACTGACCGACGTGTTCGAGCCTGGTTCGACCATGAAGCCCTTCACCATCGGCCTGGCACTGGAGACGGGCCGCGTGCGTCCCGAAACCATCGTGGACACCACACCGGGGCGCATCAACATTACCGGCTCCACCATCTCCGACACGCACAACTACGGCGTGCTGACTGTGGAAGGCGTGATCCAGAAGTCCAGCAACGTGGGCACCACCAAGCTGGCCATGCAGATGCCTGCACGTGAAATGTGGGAGACCTTCTCAGCCGCTGGTTTTGGCCAGAAGCCGCAACTGCATTTCCCCGGTGTGGTGACGGGTCGTCTGCGCCCGTACAAGACCTGGCGCCCGGTGGAGCAGGCCACCATGTCGTATGGCTACGGCCTGTCGGCCAGCCTGTTCCAGATGGCGCGCTCGTACACGGTGTTTGCCAACGGTGGCCGGGTGATTCCCGCCACCATGCTCAAGACGGCCGAGCCCGCCGTGGGCGTGCCGGTATTTTCCGAGCGCACGGCCGACCAGGTGCGCAAGATGCTGCAGATGGCTGCAGGCCCTGGTGGCACCGGCCAGAAGGCCCAGACCGTGGGCTACTCGGTGGGCGGCAAGTCGGGCACGGCGCGCAAGCAGGTGGGCAAGAACTACGCTTCGGGCAAGTACCGCGCGTGGTTCACCGGCATGGCTCCCATCGACAAGCCCCGCATCATCGTGGCCGTGATGATCGACGAGCCCAGCAATGGCGTGTTCTACGGCGGTGCCGTGGCTGCACCGGTGTTCAGCGAAGTCGTGCAGCAGACGCTGCGCATGATGGGCGTGCAGCCCGACATGGCGGTCAAGCCACAGATTGTGGCCAACGCGGTGGAGGAATCGCTATGACGACGGTGCCTTTGCTCCAATCGGTGCACGATGCTGTGGCCTGGCTGCGCGAGCGGGTGACCGGCACCCTGCAGACCGACAGCCGCCAGATCCGTCCCGGCGATGGTTTCATCGCCTGGCCTGGTGCCGCTACCGACGGCCGCGCCTACATCGGGGATGCGCTGTCGCGCGGCGCTGTGGCTTGCCTGGTGGAGCACGAGGGTGTCGAGGCCTTTGCGCTGCAAGGTCTGCCCGTGGCGGCACTCCATGGTCTGAAGGCCGCCACCGGCCTGATTGCGGCCGACTGGTTCGACCAGCCCACGCAGCGCTTGGACGTGCTGGCCGTGACGGGCACCAACGGCAAGACCAGCACCAGTTGGTGGCTGGCCGAAGCCCTCAATGTGCTATCAAAAAATGAGCTTATTGCGCAAGGTGGATGCGCGCTGGTAGGCACTTTGGGCATGGGAACGCCGCCGGCACTCACCAGCACGGGCATGACCACCCCCGACCCGGTGCGCTTGCAGCGCGCGTTCCAGCAGTTCGCCGATGCGGGCCGCACGGCCTGCGCCATTGAGGCCTCTTCCATCGGCCTGGCCGAGCACCGCATGGCAGGCACACGCATCCGTGTTGCCTTGTTCACCAACTTCACGCAGGACCATCTGGACTACCACCCCGGCATGGCGGCCTACTGGCAGGCCAAGAGTGTGCTCTTTGACTGGCCGGGCCTGCAGGCTGCGGTGGTCAACATCGACGATGCACGCGGCGCCGAGCTGCATGCCACGTTGGCAGACCGGCTGCTGGACCTGTGGAGTGTGTCCATCACCGGCCCCGCCCGTCTGGCGGCGCGCGACATCAGCATGGGCGAAGGCGGGCTGCGCTTCACCGTGGCCGAAGGTGTGCACTCGCATATGCTGCAGACCCGCGTGATCGGGCAGTACAACGTCTCCAACCTGCTGGGCGTGCTGGCCGGGCTGCGCGCGCTGGGCGTGCCGCTGCAGCACGCGCTGTATGCCTGCGCCCAGCTTTCCCCGGTGCCGGGCCGCATGGAGCAGATCCACCACCCTGGCCAACCCCTGGTGGCCGTGGACTATGCCCATACGCCCGATGCGCTGGACAAGGCCTTGCAAGCCCTGCGCCCGATCGCGCAGGAGCGCGGCGGCCAGCTCTGGTGCGTGTTTGGCTGTGGCGGCGACCGCGATGCAGGCAAGCGCCCGTTGATGGGCGCCGTCGCCCAGCACCACGCCGACCGGGTGGTGGTGACCAGCGACAACCCGCGCAGCGAAGACCCTGCGGCCATCCTGCACCAGATTCTGCAAGGCACCATCGCTGGCAACACCGTGCAGGCCGAGCCCGACCGCGCCGCCGCCATCGCGCTGGCCATTGCCGAGGCAGCAACCGCCGATGTGGTGCTGATCGCCGGCAAGGGCCACGAAGACACCCAGGAGACGGCCGGTGTGCGCCTGCCGTTCTCCGACATGGCCCATGCGCAGACCGCGCTGCAGGCCCGAGGAGCCCGTCCATGACCGCCACCCCTGGGGTGATGATGACCCTGGCGCAGGCGTTTGCGCTGCTTCAGCCGCGCATTCCCGCCGCCCGCCTGGTGGGCGATGGCGCCACGCCGCTCGCACGCGTGCACACCGACACGCGCACGCTGCAGGCGAGCGACCTGTTTGTGGCGCTCAAGGGCGAGCGGTTTGACGCCAATGCGTTCTTGCCCGACGCCCGCGCTGGTGGCGCCGCCGCTGCCATCGCCCATGGCGGCCTTGCCGCCGCAGGCCTGCCCGGCATCGAGGTGCCGGACAGCCTGGCAGCGCTGGGCGCGCTGGCTGTAGCGTGGCGGGCGCAACTCAGCCTTCCGTTGGTCGGCGTGACGGGCAGCAACGGCAAAACCACGGTGACGCAGATGATTGCGTCCATCCAGCGCGCCTGGAAGGGTGAGGCTGCCTTTGCCACGCAGGGCAATTTCAACAACGACATCGGCGTGCCGCTGATGCTTCTGCGCCTGCGGGCCAGCCACGCCGCCGCCGTGATCGAAATGGGCATGAACCACCCGGGCGAGATCGCCACGCTGGCCGCCATGGCGCAGCCCACGGTGGCGCTGGTCAACAACGCGCAGCGTGAGCACCTGGAGTTCATGCACACGGTGGAAGCCGTCGCCCGCGAGAACGGCTCGGTGTTCGCCAGTCTGCCTTCCGACGGTGTGGCCGTGTTCCCTGCGGGGGATGCCTACACGGGCCTCTGGCGCTCGTTGGCGGCAGGGCGCCGCGTTGTCACTTTTGGCGACGGTGGCGATGTGGCCTGCGCGCAGGCTGCGTGGGGCCAGGGCGCTTGGGCCGTCACACTGGCCACGCCACAAGGCGAAGTGGCCACCCACCTGCACATTGCGGGGCGCCACAATGTGACCAATGCACTGGCAGCCGCCGCCTGCACGCTGGCGGCGGGGGCGCCCCTGGCCGCCATCGCCCAAGGGCTGAACCACTTTGTGCCAGTCAAGGGCCGCTCGCGCGCTTTCAGCGTGCACTGCGCGGGCCGCGACATCACCGTGGTGGACGACACCTACAACGCCAACCCCGACTCCATGCGTGCCGCCATCGACGTGCTGGCCGAGTTGCCCGGCCCGCAACTGCTGGTGCTGGGCGACATGGGCGAGGTGGGCGACCAGGGCCCGCAGTTCCACGCCGAGGCCGGTGCCCATGCGCGTGCGGCTGGCATCCCCCTGCTGTTCGCGCTGGGCGCGCAGTCGGTGCACGCCGCCACGGCCTATGGAGGTGCCCGGCATTTCAACGATATGAGTGCGCTGCTGGTGGCAGTGCGCGATGCCCTGTCCACCGTGGGCAGTGTGCTGGTCAAGGGATCGAGATTCATGAAGATGGAACAGGTGGTGGAGGCGATTGCCGCCACTGCAGCCGCCGCAGCGCAGCCGCAAGAACAACAACAAAAGCAGAACCGGGCACTGGAGGGACACCATGGCGCAACACTCTGAAGTCACCCGTGTGGTGGCGGCACCCAAGGCCGTGCAAGCGGGGGAGGCCACATGCTGCTGATGTTGTCGCAATGGCTGCAGGGTCTGTCGCCCGAGTTCGGCTTTTTCCGCGTGTTCCAGTACCTCACGTTCCGCGCGGTGATGGCCGCCATGACGGCGCTGCTCATCGGCCTGATTGCGGGCCCCAAGGTGATCCGGGTGCTCACCTCGCTCAAGATCGGCCAGCCCATCCGGGGCTATGCCATGCAGACGCACCTGTCCAAGAGCGGAACGCCGACGATGGGTGGCGTGCTGATCCTGCTGTCGATTGCGATTTCCACGCTGTTGTGGTTCGACCTGTCCAACCGCTTTGTGTGGATCGTGCTCATCGTCACGCTGGGTTTTGGCGCCATCGGCTGGGTGGACGACTGGCGCAAGGTGGTCAACAAGGACCCCGAAGGCATGCGCTCGCGCGAGAAGTATTTCTGGCAGTCGGTGATCGGCTTGATTGCTGCGCTGTATCTGGTGTTCAGCATTTCCGAAAGCTCCAACGCCAAGGTGTGGGAGCTGTTCGTGGGCTGGGTGCAGTCGGGCTTCTCGCTGGACCTGCCACCCAAGGCAGGCTTGCAGCTGCCGTTCTTCAAGGAGATCAGCTACCCGCTGGGCGTGCTGGGCTTCGTGATCCTGACGTACCTCGTCATCGTCGGCTCCAGCAATGCCGTGAACCTGACCGACGGCCTGGACGGCCTGGCCATCATGCCGGTGGTGATGGTGGGTTCGGCCCTGGGCGTGTTTGCCTATGTCACGGGCAGCTCGGTGTACTCCAAGTACCTGTTTTTCCCACACATTCCGGGCGCGGGCGAACTCTTGATCTTCTGCGCCGCCATGGCGGGCGCGGGCCTTGCCTTCCTGTGGTTCAACGCGCATCCAGCCCAGGTGTTCATGGGCGACGTGGGCGCGCTGGCGCTGGGTGCTGCGCTGGGCACCATCGCCATCATCGTGCGGCAGGAAATCGTGCTGGCCATCATGGGCGGCATCTTCGTGGTTGAAGCACTGTCGGTGATGCTGCAGGTGACCTGGTTCAAGTTCACCAAGAAGCGCTACGGAGAAGGCCGCCGCCTGCTCAAGATGGCGCCCCTGCACCACCACTTTGAAAAGAGCGGCTGGAAGGAAACGCAGGTGGTCGTGCGCTTCTGGATCATCACCATGCTGCTGTGCCTCATCGGCCTGTCCACCTTGAAACTGCGATGAACGCTGACGAGCCTCTCATCCGCCCCACGCCCGCCGAACCCGGGGCGCCCGATGCCGCGCGGCCGTTGGCAGGGCCGGGCGCGGACGCCGACGTGAACGCGCCCGCTGGTGACGACTTTTTTGCACCGGACCCCACGGAAACTGTCGATACCGATGCCGATACCGATACCGAGGCGCTGAACACCGATGCGCAGCAGCCCAGCGTGGGCATTGCGGCTGAGCCGTCGTCCCAAGCTGGCGAACCCGTCGCTGCAGTGCCGCCTGAAATGGCCGCGCCGGACGTGACCCCTGCAGCCGGGAACGCACCCGCCAAGGGCCATACCTGGGACCCTGAAGCCGTGCCCGCCATCTCGGCTGCCAAGGCTGCCGCCGATTTCGTGGCGCAGATCTTTGCCGACGTATCGGCGCCCGAGGCCGCGCCCGTCGAGCACAGTGTCGACGTTGAAGGCGTTGACGCCCCGGGTGCATCCGGCGCAGAGGCCGAGCCGCAGGTCGCGCCGCGCGAAGCCATGGCCCAACTGCTGCAAGGTCAGAACATCCTTATCCTGGGGCTGGGCGCCTCGGGCCTGGCCATGGCCCGCTGGTGCGTGCGCTGCGGGGCCGAGGTCACCGTGGCCGACACCCGCGCTGCGCCGCCACAGCTGCCCCTGCTGCAGCAGGAGCTGCCCCAGGTGCGTTTTGTCGCCGGTGCCTTTGATGCCAGCCTGGTGGAAGGCCAAGGCCTGAACGCGGTCTACCGTTCTCCCGGTTTGAGTCCTGAGGCAATAGCTCCTGTTTTGATAGCTGCTGGTGCTTGTGGAATAAGCGCTGGGGGCGAACTAAATTTGTATTCCATGGCGCTGAACGCGCTGCGGGCATCCCACGGCTACGCACCGGCGGTGCTGGCGATCACCGGTACCAACGGCAAAACCACGGTCACATCGCTCACGGGCCAGCTCGTGGAGCGTTCGGGCAAGAGCGTGGCCGTGGCTGGCAACATCGGCCCCACGTTGCTCGATACCCTGGCGGGCCACATCGACGCGGGCACGCTGCCCGAGGTGTGGGTGCTGGAGTTGTCGAGCTTCCAGCTCGATGGTGTGACCAACTTTGAGCCCACTGCGGCGACCGTGCTCAACATCACGCAGGACCACCTGGACTGGCACGGTGACATGGCGGCCTACGCGGCGGCCAAGGCGCGCATCTTTGGCCAGACGGGGCTCATGATTTTGAACCGCGAAGACGTGGCCGTGATGCAGATGCTGCCGCCTCCGGTCAAGGTCAAGCTGCAAAAGCCCCAGGTGCGTGAGCACCTGACCTTTGGCGCCGACATGCCCCGGCGCCCCGGCGACTTTGGCATTGAGGTCGTGAGCGGCATGCCCTGGCTGGTACGCGCGATGGACGCGGATGAAACCCGCAAGCGCGGCCGCAACGAAGTGGCGGAAGACCTGCACATCCAGCGCCTGATGCCCGCCGATGCGCTGCGCATCCGGGGTCGCCACAACGCGGTGAACGCGCTGGCTGCGCTGGCCCTGGCCTCGGCCGCAGGCTGCACCTTGGCCCCGCTGCTGTACGGGCTACGCGAATACCGGGGTGAGCCGCACCGTGTGGAGCCCGTGGCCATCATCAACGGCATTGAGTACTTTGACGACAGCAAGGGCACCAACGTGGGTGCCACGGTGGCGGCCCTTACGGGCCTGGGCGCAGAGCGCCGCATCGTGGTCATCCTGGGTGGCGAAGGCAAGGGGCAGGACTTCTCGCCGCTCGCAGCGCCGGTGTCGCGCTATGCGCGCGCTGCGGTGCTCATCGGGCGCGATGCGCCGCAGATCCGCGCTGCGCTGCAGGACTGCGGTGTGGTACTGCTGGATGCCGAGACGTTGCCTCAGGCGGTGGCTCTGGCCACGCAGCGGGCCCATGCGGGCGATGCCGTGCTGATGTCGCCCGCCTGCGCCAGCTTTGACATGTTCAAGGACTACGAACATCGCGCACAGGTCTTCTGCGACGCGGTGCGCACGCTGGCAGACGATGCCGGGCAATCCCTGGAGGGCATGGCATGACGGCCGATGTGCGCAACTCCACATTGCTGCAGCGGGTGACCGGCTGGTTTGGCGGCCTGCCCGGCAAGGCGGCCGACGTATTGCCGGTGCGCGTGGGTGGCACCGAGTACCGCCAGTCGTCGAGCACACCGGCCAGCGTGCTGGGCTTCGACCAGGCCCTGCTGTGGGTGGTGGTCGCGTTGCTGGCCTGGGGGCTGGTGATGGTGTATTCGGCCTCGATTGCCATGCCGGACAACCCGCGTTTTGCCAACTATGCCTCCACCCATTTTCTGACCCGCCACGCGATGTATCTGGTGATCGGGTTTGTGGTGGCCTTGCTGGCCTTCCAGGTGCCGATGGCGCTGTGGGAGCGTGCGGCGCCGTGGTTGTTCGTGGTCGCATTGCTGCTGCTGATCGCGGTGCTGATCCCCGGCGTGGGCAAGGTCGTCAACGGTGCGCGGCGCTGGTTGTCCATCGGACCCATTGGCTTTCAGCCCTCTGAAGTGGCCAAGTTTGCCGTGCTCATCTATGCGGCCGACTACATGGTGCGCAAGATGGAAGTGAAGGAGCGGTTTTTCCGCGCCGTGCTGCCCATGGGCGCTGCCGTGGGCATTGTGGGCGTGCTGCTGCTGGCCGAACCCGACATGGGCGCGTTCATGGTGGTGGCGGTCATCGCCATGGGCATTCTGTTTCTGGGGGGCGTCAACGCCCGCATGTTCTTTCTCATCGCCGGGGTGCTGGTGGCGGCTTTTGGCGTGATGATCGCCAGCTCGCCTTGGCGCCGCGAACGCGTGTTTGCCTACCTCGACCCCTTCAGCGAGGAGCACGCTCTGGGCAAGGGCTACCAGCTCTCGCACTCGCTCATCGCCATCGGGCGCGGCGAGATTTTTGGTGTGGGCCTGGGCGGCAGCGTGGAAAAGCTGCACTGGCTGCCCGAAGCGCACACCGACTTTTTGCTCGCCGTGATCGGCGAGGAGTTTGGCCTGGTGGGCGTGGTCACGCTCATCGTGCTGTTCTTGTGGATGACGCGCCGCATCATGCACATCGGCCGCCAGGCGATTGCCCTGGACCGCGTGTTCGCTGGATTGGTGGCGCAGGGCGTGGCGATCTGGATCGGCTTTCAGGCCTTCATCAACATGGGCGTGAACCTGGGCGCGTTGCCCACCAAGGGGCTCACGCTGCCGTTGATGAGCTTTGGGGGGTCTGCGATTTTGATGAACCTGGTGGCGCTTGCGGTGGTATTGCGGGTCGACTACGAGAACAAGCTCCTCATGAGAGGGGGCCGCGTATGAGCGCGCAGAAGACTGCTCTGATCATGGCCGGTGGCACCGGTGGCCACATCTTTCCGGGCCTTGCGGTGGCCGAAGAGCTGCGCACGCGTGGCTGGCGTGTGCACTGGCTGGGCGCGCCCGGCAGCATGGAGGCGCGCATCGTGCCCACGCACGGCTTCGCCCTCGAACTGATTGACTTCTCGGGCGTGCGCGGCAAAGGCATCGTGACGCTGGCCCTGCTGCCGCTGCGCCTGTTGCGTGCCTTCTGGCAAGCCCTGCAGGTGGTGCGGCGCGTCAAGCCCGATGTGGTGGTGGGCCTGGGCGGATACATCACCTTTCCGGGCGGCATGATGGGGGTGCTGGCAGGCAAGCCGCTGGTGCTGCACGAGCAGAACTCGGTGGCGGGCATGGCCAACAAGGTGCTGGCCGGAGTGGCCGACCGGGTGTTCACCGCCTTCCCCAACGTGTTCAAACAAGGCCAGTGGGTGGGCAACCCCCTGCGCACGCCGTTCACGCAGCAGCCCGGTCCGGCCGAGCGGTTTGCGGGGCGCACCGGTCCGCTGCGCCTGCTGGTGGTGGGTGGCAGCCTGGGGGCGCGCGCACTCAACGAGATCGTGCCAAAGGCTATTGCCCTGATGCCTGCCGACCAGCGCCCGCAGGTGATTCACCAGAGCGGCGCCACGCAGATCGACGCCCTGCGGGCCAACTATGCGGCTGCAGGGGTCGAGGCGGAGTGCACGCCCTTCATCGATGACACCGCCAGCGCGTTTGCGGCGGCCGACATCATCGTCTGCCGCTCTGGCGCGAGCACGGTCACCGAGATCGCTGCCGTGGGCGCTGCTGCCTTGTTTGTGCCCTTCCCGTCGGCGGTGGACGACCACCAGACCACCAATGCCAGGTTCCTCGTGGATGCCGGTGGCGGCTGGCTGGTGCAGCAGCGCGACCTGACGCCCGAAGGGCTGTCGCAAATGCTATTGAAATTGGAGCGCCCTGCGCTTGTAGATATTGCGCTGAAGGCCAAAAACATGCAAAAAATCAACGCCACCCGCGAAGTGGTGACTGCCTGCGAGGAGTTGGCATGAAACACGCGATTCGCCATATCCATTTTGTGGGCCTGGGCGGCGCGGGCATGAGCGGCATCGCCGAGGTGCTGTTCAACCTGGGCTACCGCATCTCGGGCTCGGACCTGGCCGACAGCGCCACGCTGCGCCGCCTGGAGGGGCTGGGCATCAAGACCTGCCTGGGCCATGCGGCTGCGCACATTGACGGTGCCGATGCGGTGGTCACCTCCACCGCCGTCACGCCCGACAACCCCGAGGTGCTGGCCGCGCGCGAGAAAAAAATTCCCGTGGTGCCCCGCGCGCTGATGCTCGCCGAGCTGATGCGCCTGAAGCAGGGCATCGCCATTGCAGGCACCCACGGCAAGACGACCACCACCAGCCTGGTGACCAGCGTGCTGGCCGAGGCGGGCCTGGACCCGACCTTTGTGATCGGCGGCAAGCTCAACAGCGCAGGCGCCAACGCCAAGCTGGGCAGCGGCGACTACATCGTGGTCGAGGCCGACGAGTCCGACGCATCGTTCCTGAACCTGCTGCCCGTGATGGCCGTGGTGACCAACATCGACGCCGACCACATGGAGACCTACGGCCACGACTTCGGCCGGCTCAAGGGCGCGTTTGTCGATTTTCTGCACCGCATGCCGTTCTACGGCACGGCCATCCTGTGTGTGGACAGCCCCGCCGTGCGCGACATCCTGCAAAGCGTGACCTGCCCCATCACCAGCTACGGCTTCTCGGAAGACGCGCAGGTGCGCGCCATCAACGTGCTGGCCGAGGCGGGCCAGATGCGCTTTACCGTGCAGCGGCGCAACGGCGTCACGCTGCCCGACATGGAGATCGTGCTCAACCTCGCGGGCGAGCACAACGTGCTCAACGCGCTGTCGGCCATTGCCGTGGCCGTGGAGCTGAACATTCCGGACGAAGCCGTACAGCGTGCGCTGGCGGGCTTCAAGGGCGTGGGCCGGCGCTTCCAGCGTTATGGCGACCTGCCCGCCAAGGACGGCGGCCAGTTCACCGTGATCGACGACTACGGCCACCACCCGGTGGAGATGGCGGCCACCTTGGCTGCCGCACGGGGTGCCTTCCCGGGGCGCCGCCTGGTGCTGGCCTTCCAGCCGCACCGCTACAGCCGCACGCGCGATTGCTTCGAGGATTTTGTGAAGGTCATTGGCAATGCCGATGCCGTGCTGCTCACCGAGGTGTATGCCGCTGGGGAGGCGCCTGTGGTGGCCGCCGATGGTCGATCGCTGGCCCGTGCGCTGCGCGTGGCGGGCCGCGTGGAGCCGGTGTTCATCGACAACGTGGCCGACCTGCCGCAAGCCATTGCCGACAACGCGAAGGACGGCGATGTGGTGATGTGCATGGGCGCAGGGTCGATTGGCGCCGTACCTGGCAAGGTGGTGGAGATGCTACAAAATAGTGAGCTTTCAGCGCTTGAAGGGAGCGCGCTATGACCGTTTTTGATTCCAATTTCGATGTGAAATCCCTGGGCAAGGTTGCCGTACTGATGGGCGGTGACTCGGCCGAGCGCGAGGTCTCGCTGATGTCTGGCAGCGGCGTGCTGCAGGCGCTGCGTTCGCGCGGGGTGGATGCCCATGCCTTCGACCCCGCGCAGAACGCGCTGGGTGACCTGAAGCGCGACGGCTATGCACGCTGTTTCATCGCGCTGCACGGCCGCCATGGTGAAGACGGCACGGTGCAGGGCGCGCTGGAGCTGCTGCGCATCCCGTACACCGGTCCGGGCGTGATGGCCTCGGCCATCGCCATGGACAAGGTCATGACCAAGCGCGTGTGGCTGGCCGAGGGCCTGCCCACACCACGCTACGTGTGGCTGGCGCCGGACCGCCAGCAGCGCGAGGTGGTGCGCACCGTGCCCGATGAACTGGGCCTGCCCCTCATCGTGAAGCCGCCGCGCGAAGGCTCCTCCATCGGCGTGACCAAGGTGCGTGGCTACTCGGACATGCAGGAGGCCGTGCAGCTGTCTGCCCAGTACGACCCCGATGTGTTGTGCGAAGAGTTCATCGAAGGCGAAGAAGTGACCTGCCCCGTGCTGGGCCAGGGCGCCAGTGCCCGTGCGCTGCCAGTGATCCGCATCGTGGCGCCCGATGGCGCCTACGACTACCAGAACAAGTATTTCACCGATGACGTGAAGTACCAGTGCCCGAGCGGGCTGCCCGAAGCTGAGGAGCGCGAGATCCAGCGCATCGTGCTGGAGGCTTACCGCACCCTGGGTTGCCGGGGCTGGGGCCGTGCCGACCTGATGATCCGCGCCAGCGATCGCAAGCCCTTCCTGCTGGAGATGAACACGTCCCCCGGCATGACCGGGCATTCGCTGGTGCCCATGTCCGCACGGGCTTCGGGCATCAGCTACGAAGAGCTGTGCCTGCGCATCCTGGCCGATGCTGCCTTGGACACTCCCACAAGGTCGAAGGCCGACTGATGACCCAAACGTTGCCCGCACCGCTGGACGTCAAGCTCATGAACCTGACCGCATCGGTCTTGTTCGTGGGCTGCGTCCTGCTTGTGCTGGCGGCGGGGGCCTGGTGGGTGCTGCGCTACCCGGGCTTTGCGATTGCGCGCATCGTGGTGCAGGGCGAGCTGGTGCACAACAACGCGGTGACCTTGCGGGCCAATGTCGCGCCGCACCTGGTGGGCAATTTCTTCACGGTGGATTTGCGTGCCGCGCGCGAGGCCTTCGAGCAGGTGCCCTGGGTGCGCCGCGCCCAGGTGCGGCGGGTGTACCCCGGCAGCCTGCGCGTGGAACTGCAGGAGCATGACGCCGTGGCGTACTGGGGGCCGGACACCGGCTCTGCACTGGTCAACAGCCAGGGCGAAGTGTTCGAGGCCAACGTGGGTGATGTGGAACAGGACGGCCTGCCGCGCCTGCTGGGACCTGCGGGCAGCTCCCCCGAGGTGCTGCAGATGTTTGGACTGCTGCAGCCGGTGTTCAAACCGCTCGGGCTGGAGGTGGAAACGCTGGAGCTGACGGGGCGGGGCGGTTGGCGGGCCACGCTGGACAGCGACGCCGTGGTGGAGCTGGGCGGCGGCACACCGCAGGAGGTGGTGCAGCGCACGCAACGCTTCACGCGCACCCTGACACAGGTGGCGGCGCAGTACGGGCGGCGCGTGGATGCCCTGGAGTCCGCCGACCTGCGGCATGCCGGGGGCTACGCCCTGCGCATGCGCGGTGTGACCACGGTGGTGACCGATACCGCAGCGGCGGCTGCTTCGGCCAGTGCCGTGCGCAGGAGGTAATGGCATGCAGCAACAGCGCTGGTATGTGGAGCGGGACGCAGGTGGGTTCGTGAATGGGGCCGTGGGGCGGCGGGACAGAACAGAGAAGGGCAGAGACTGATATGGCAAGAGAATACAAAGACGTTGTGGTGGGGCTGGATATCGGCACCGCCAAGGTCATGGCCGTGGTGGCCGAGGTCCTGCCCAATGGCGAGCTCAAGCTTGCAGGCTTGGGCGTGGCCCCGAGCAATGGCCTCAAGCGCGGTGTGGTGGTGAACATCGACGCTACCGTGCAAAGCATCCAGCAGGCCCTGAAAGAGGCCGAGCTGATGGCCGACTGCAAGATCCAGCGTGTGTACACCGGCATCACCGGCAGCCATATCCGGGGGCTCAACTCCAGCGGCATGGTGGCCGTGAAGGACAAGGAAGTCACCTCGGCCGACGTGGCGCGCGTGGTCGAGACGGCCAAGGCCATCAACATCAGCAGCGACCAGCGCCTGCTTCTGGTGGAGCCGCAAGAGTTTGTGATCGACGGGCAGGATGTGAAAGAGCCCATCGGCATGAGCGGCATCCGCCTGGAGGCCAAGATCCACATCGTGACCGGTGCGCAGAGCGCGGCCGAAAACATCATCAAGTGCGTACGCCGTTGCGGCCTGGAGGTCGAGCAGCTCATGCTGAACCCGCTGGCCAGCAGCCAAGCCGTGCTGACCGACGATGAGCGCGAGCTGGGTGTGGTGGTGGTGGACATTGGCGCGGGCACGACCGATGTGGCCATCTTCACCGGCGGCGCGATCCGCCACACTGCAGTGATTCCGATTGCGGGCGACCTCATCACCAGCGATATCGCGATGGCGCTGCGCACTCCCACCAAGGACGCTGAAGACATCAAGGTGGAAAGCGGTTACGCCAAACAACTGCTGGCCGACCCCGAGGCGCAGGTGGAAGTGCCGGGCCTGGGCGACCGCAGCCCGCGCATGCTGAGCAAGCAGGCGCTGGCCGGTGTGATCGAGCCGCGGGTGGAAGAAATTTTCTCGCTCGTGCAGCAGGTGGTGCGCGAGTCGGGCTATGAAGAAGTGCTGTCGTCGGGCATCGTACTCACAGGCGGCAGCTCGGTGATGCCCGGCATGATCGAGCTGGGCGAAGACATCTTCCTCAAGCCCGTGCGCCGAGGCATTCCCAAGTATTCCAGCGCGTTGTCTGACATGGTGGCCCAGCCCCGTGCTGCTACCGTCATGGGCCTTCTCGAAGAGGCCCGGCTGGCCCGTTTGCGCGGCTTCAAGGTGGCGCAAAAGAGCGGGTCCATGAAGACGGCGTTCGGCCGTTTCAAAGATTTCATCGTGGGGAATTTCTGACCATGAAATACCCAGGAACGAGCGCTGCCGGGCCGCCCCAAGGCGCGAAGGCCCCCTTGGGGGGCAGCGCAGCACACGCAGTGGCAAGCGTGGGGGCCTTGTGGTTAGCCCGTGGTAGCCCGCACGGCACTGCGCGAGAGCGATGGCGATGTACAGGACCGCCTCGTTCTCCAGCCACCAGTACCCCCTTCCCCAAATGGCAATTGCCTACGAATTTAGAAACAGGAGCTCCAAGATGACCATCGAAATGATCGAAGCCGAAGAATTCAACCAGGGCACCCAGATCAAGGTGATCGGTGTGGGCGGTGGCGGCAGCAATGCCGTCGAGCACATGATTTCCCGCAGCGTGCAGGGCGTGGAGTTTGTCAGCGCCAATACCGACGCGCAGGCGCTCACGCGCAGTTCGGCCCACCGTGTCATCCAGCTGGGTGGCAGTGGTCTGGGGGCAGGCGGCAAGCCTGAAAAGGCGCGCGATGCAGCCGAAGCGGCAGTTGAAGACATCCGCGACGCCATCCAGGGCGCGCACATGCTGTTCATCACGGCCGGCATGGGCGGCGGCACGGGCACGGGGGCTGCCCCGGTGATCGCGCGCATCGCCAAGGAGATGGGTATTCTGACCGTGGGTGTGGTGACCAAGCCTTTCGACTGGGAAGGTGGCCGCCGCATGAAGAACGCCGACGAAGGCCTGGCCGAGCTGGAAGCCAATGTGGATTCGCTGATCGTGGTGCTCAACGAAAAGCTGCTCGATGTGCTGGGCGATGACATCACCCAGGACGAAGCCTTTGCACACGCCAACGATGTGCTCAAGAACGCCGTGGGCGGTATCGCTGAAATCATCAACGAGTACGGCCAGGTGAACGTGGACTTCGAAGACGTGCGCACCGTGATGGGCGAGCCCGGCAAGGCCATGATGGGCACGGCCACTGCCAGCGGCCCCGACCGCGCCCGCATCGCTGCCGAGCAGGCCATTGCCTGCCCGCTGCTCGAAGGCATCGACCTGTCGGGTGCCAAGGGCGTGCTGGTGCTGGTCACCGCGAGCAAGGGCAGCCTCAAGCTGTCCGAGTCGCGCCAGGCCATGAACACCATCAATGCCTACGCATCGACCGACGCTCATGTGATTTTCGGCGCTGCCTACGACGAAACCCTGGGCGACGAAATCCGCGTGACTGTGGTGGCCACAGGCCTGTCGCGTGCCAACGCACGCCGCCAGCCCATCTCGGTGGTGCAAGGTGGCCTGCGCACGGGCACGGACAATATGGCCTACCAGATGCCCATGGCCGGTGTGGCAACCCTGGGGGGGGCTGTGGGTGTGCAAGGTGGCCACACGGGCAGCGCGCAAGCCGACTACGGCAGCATGTCGGTGCCCAGCGTGTGGCGCACCAACCGCACCCAGGCTGCGGCCCGTGTGGACGCGCTGTCCTCGGGTGGCATGGATGACCTGGAGATCCCTGCTTTCCTGCGCAAGCAAGCCGACTGATCGACAACAGGCTCTTCCATGGGCCGCAAGACAAGAAGCCCTGCCAGCACAAGCTGGCAGGGCTTCTTTTTTGGCAGCGAGGTTTGCTTGCGCTGTGCTTGTGCTGCTTCAGGTCCTTGGGGTCAGAAGGACTCCCAATCGTCGTTGTTGTTGTTGTCCGCTGCAGGTTTGGGGCTGCTGGCCTTGGGCGGCAGCGCCGCTGCCGGGGCCTTGGCGGGCGACGCTGGGCGGGGTGCAGCGGCCTTGGCCAGTGCGGGGCGCGGTGCGGCAGCGCGTACGGGAGCGGGTGTGGGGCGGGGTGTGGCCGCAGGGGCGGGCCGGCTTGCCGGGGACGGCGCTGGGGCATTGCTGCCATTGACCCGGAACAGTGCGACCACCTGGGTGAGCTTCATGGCCTGCTCGCGCAGACTGTCTGCGGCGGCAGTGGATTGCTCCACCAAGGCAGAGTTCTGCTGCGTCATCTGGTCGAGCTGGTTCATGGCCGTGTTGACCTGGGCAATGCCCTGGCTCTGCTCGGACGTAGCCGAGCGGATTTCGCCAATGATGTCGGTCACGCGCTGAACGCTTTCCACGATCTCGGTCATGGTGGCGCCCGCATTGCCCACCAGCTGCGTGCCCGACTCCACCTTTTCGACCGATGCGCCAATCAGCGCCTTGATCTCCTTGGCGGCTTCGGCACTGCGTCCGGCCAGGCTGCGCACCTCGCTGGCCACCACGGCAAAGCCCCGGCCTTGCTCGCCCGCGCGGGCTGCCTCGACGGCGGCATTCAAGGCCAGGATATTGGTCTGGAAGGCGATGCCATCGATCACGCCGATGATGTCGCTGATCTTGTTGCTGCTGGCGTTGATGTCCTGCATGGTGGCCACCACCCGGGACACCACTTCACCCCCACGTGCCGCGACCGCAGCGGCTGATGTGGCCATCTGGTTGGCCGTCTGCGCGGAGTCCGAGGTCTGCTTGACGGTGCTGGTCAGCTCCTCCATGCTGCTGGCCGTGCTTTGCAGGTTGCTGGCGGTGTCTTCGGTGCGGTGGGCCAGGTCGTTGTTGCCCTGCGCGATTTCGCTCGACGCGGTGGCGATGCTGTCGGTGGCGGCGCGCACGTCGGTGACCAGCTTGCGCAGCGAGGTGACCATGTGGGCGAGCCCGTCGAGCATCGAGCCGGGGTGGGCCGTGGGGATGTGTGTATCGAGATTGCCTTCGGCCACTTCCGACATGATCGCGATGGCGTCAGTAGGCTCTCCCCCGATCTGGCGCAGCACGGAGCGCGATACGAACAGGCCGATGGCCCCCACCACAAGAATCACCACCACCACCATGGCCAGGCTCGACAGCAGGGCCTTGCGCAGCAGCATGTCCACGTCATCGGTATACAGCCCCGAGCCCACCATCCAGTTCCAGCCGTCTACACGGACGATGTACTGCAGCTTGGGCACCGGGGTGGTCTGGTTGGGGCGGGCAAACATGGTGGGGACAAACGCCTTGCCATCCTTGCTGCTGCGCATGCCGTTCACCAGCAGGGCGATGATGTCCACCCCCGAGCCGTCCTTGACCTTGCCCAGCATGTTCTGCCCATCCCACTCGGGTTTAAAGGGGTGCATCACCCCCACGCCCTCGGTGGTCCAGATGTAGAAATACTCGGTCTTGCCCTCGGGGCCGCCATAGCGCGCAATGCGCAGGGCGTCCTTGGCGGCCTTTTGGGCCTCCTCCTGGGGCATGGCGCCGCTGGCGGCCTTGGCCTGGTAGGCGGCCACAATGCTGTGGGCGGACTGGACGGCGGTGGTCAGCAGCTCTTTTCGGGACTCGGTGATGAGTCGTCGCTCCTGCAGGAGGGAGGTGACGGCCATGATCAGCAGCGCGACAAGCGCAGTGCCGATCATGAGCATGATTTTCATTTTGAAGCTGAGCTTGCTCATGGGAGTCTCCTGGGGGGCATCTGTGGTGTGTTCATGTTGTATCTTTTCAAGGCCCTCTGGCCCCAAATTGTGCGGCGAACCCGGGGGCCTGCGCAGTAGGTGAAAACGCGGCGGTAGCTCTACGTACGGGCCCCAAGCGCTCCGGGCATGGCGTCTGCAAGGCAGGCAAGACCTCAGCCGGTGCGGGACAGGGCGCCAGAAACTAAAATGGCGGGATGCTCCAGCAACGCACCCTCAAGACACTGACCCGCGCCGTAGGCGTCGGGCTGCACAGCGGCCAGCGGGTCGAGTTGACCCTGCGGCCAGCACAGCCGGACACGGGGATTGTCTTTCGGCGGGTGGATCTGCCACAGCCCGTGGACATCCCGATCCGCGCCGAGGCCGTGACGGACACCCGGCTGGCATCCACCATCGCGGTCGGCAATGCCAAGGTGCACACGGTGGAACACCTGATGTCGGCCTGTGCGGGGCTGGGGCTGGATAACCTTTATGTGGACATCACGGCCGAAGAGGTGCCTATCCTCGACGGATCTTCCGCATCTTTCGTTTTCCTGCTCCAGAGCGCAGGGGTCGAGCTGCAAAACGCGCCCAAGCGCTTCATCCGCGTCCTGCGGCCGGTGGAGGTCCGCGAGGGCGAGGGCGCCAATGCCAAATGGGCACGTTTGACGCCTTACCACGGCTACAAGCTCAGTTTCGAGATCGACTTTGACCACCCGGCCGTGGACTCCACCGGCCAGCGTGTGGAGTTTGACCTGGGGCAAGGCAACTACAGCCGCGACATTGCCCGCGCCCGCACCTTCGGCTTCACCCGCGATGTGGAGATGATGCGCTCCAACGGCCTGGCCTTGGGCGGCGGGCTCGATAACGCCATCGTGATGGACGACTACAAGGTGCTCAACAGCGACGGCCTGCGCTACGACGACGAGTTCGTGAAGCACAAGATCCTGGATGCCATGGGCGACCTGTACCTCATTGGCAAGCCCCTGCTGGCTGCGTACAGCGCTTTCCGCTCGGGCCACGCCATGAACAACCTCTTGCTGCGCGAGCTGCTGGCCCAGCGTGATGCCTGGGAAGTGGTCACCTTCGAGGATGAGCGCCAGGCCCCCACCGGCTTCGCTCAGCCCGCGCGCGCCTGGTAGCACGCACATGTTGATCTTTCGCTGGCTGGCCATGCTGCTGCTTCTGGCGGCTGCCGTGTCGTTTGCGTTTTATGCCGGTACGGGGCAGGCGCGCTACAAGCGCCTGGGGCTCATCATCCTCAAGTGGACGGTGATTGCCGCCGTCTTTTTCTTTGCGGTGATCCTCATCGGCCGACTCGCGTGATGCGCGGGCTCTGCAACGCAGTTTTTTCTCTGGCCTATACTCGCGCCTGCTCCGGGGTGTGCTGATGCGCTGAGATGCAAGAGGCCTGAAGAAATTCAGGCCAGCTTGCGAACCCGACGAACTTGATCCGGTTCATACCGGCGGAAGAAGAGCCGACCTCCTTGTCCCCGTGCCCGCAGTCCCTGTGGGCACGTCATGCCCCAGGTGCTGCCGCCCCTGGGGGGCGCACAGGTCCATTCCGGAGCAGACCCCACCGCCACCGGAACCAGGAGACCTGCCCATGAACGCCCCCGATCCCATCGCTCGCGAGAAGTTTGCTGAATTGCTGGCGCTGACGCGCGAGCCCTTCCCCGCATCGCGCAAAGCCTATATCCCCGGCCAACTGCACACCGACCTGCGCGTGCCCGTGCGCGACATTGCGTTGACCAACGGCGAGCTGGTCAGCGTGTACGACACCTCCGGCCCCTACACCGACCCTGAAGCCGTGATCGACGTGCGCAAGGGCCTGGCCAGCGTGCGCGGGGGCTGGATCACCGGCCGTGGCGATGTGGAGCACTACGAAGGCCGCGCTCCCGTGGCGCTGGACGATGGGCAAAAGAGCGAAGACGCCACGCGCCTGGCCCAGCTGCGCGCCGAGGCCGCCGCCCTGCAGCGCAAGCCCCTGCGCGCCAAGGCCGGTGCCAACGTCACGCAGATGCACTACGCCAAGAAAGGCATCATCACGCCCGAGATGGAGTACGTGGCCATCCGCGAAAACGGCAAGCGCGAGTGGATGGAGCAGTACATGGCTGACGCAGTCCGCGAGCAGCGCCTGATGGGCAACCCGATGGGTGCCAGCATCCCGCGCATCATCACCCCCGAATTCGTGCGCGACGAAGTGGCCCGGGGCCGCGCCATCATCCCCGCCAACATCAACCACCCCGAAGTGGAGCCGATGGCAATCGGCCGCAATTTCCTGGTCAAGATCAACGCCAACATCGGCAACTCAGCCGTCACGTCGAGCATTGAAGAAGAGGTGGAAAAGCTCGTGTGGGCGATCCGCTGGGGTGCCGACAACGTGATGGACCTGTCCACCGGCAAGAACATCCACACCACACGCGACTGGATCGTGCGCAACTCGCCGGTGCCGATTGGCACGGTGCCGATCTACCAGGCGCTCGAAAAGGTGGGCGGCGTGGCCGAAGACCTGACCTGGGAGATCTTCCGCGACACGCTGATCGAGCAGGCCGAGCAGGGTGTGGACTACTTCACCATCCATGCGGGCGTGCGCCTGGCTTACATCCACCTCACGGCGCAGCGGCGCACGGGCATCGTCTCGCGCGGCGGCTCCATCATGGCCAAGTGGTGCATGGCGCACCACCGCGAGAGCTTCCTGTACGAGCACTTCGAGGACATCTGCGACATCATGAAGGCGTACGACGTGTCGTTCAGCCTGGGCGATGGCCTGCGCCCAGGCTGCGCGTCCGATGCCAACGACGAAGCGCAATTTGCCGAGCTGCACACGCTGGGCGAACTCACGCAAGTGGCCTGGAAGCACGACGTGCAGACCATGATCGAAGGCCCCGGCCATGTGCCCATGCACATGATCCAGGCCAACATGACCGAGCAGCTCAAGACCTGCCACGAAGCCCCGTTCTACACACTGGGCCCGCTGACCATCGACATCGCCCCCGGCTACGACCACATTGCTTCGGCCATCGGCGCGGCCATGATCGGCTGGATGGGCACGGCCATGTTGTGCTACGTGACGCCCAAGGAGCACCTGGGACTGCCCGACCGCGACGACGTGAAGCAGGGGATCATTGCGTACAAGATCGCCGCCCACGCGGCCGATGTGGCCAAGGGCCACCCCGGCGCTCGCTCGCGCGACGATGCGCTCAGCCAGGCGCGTTTTGACTTCCGCTGGCAGGACCAGTTCAACCTGGGCCTGGACCCCGAAACGGCCAAGGAATACCACGACGAGACCCTGCCCAAGGACTCGGCCAAGGTGGCACATTTCTGCTCGATGTGTGGCCCCAAGTTCTGCTCGATGAAGATCACGCAGGAAGTGCGTGACTTTGCAAAACAAAAGGGTGTGGCCGAGGCTGAAGCCCTGGCCCAGGGCATGCAGACCAAGGCGGCAGAGTTTCAGAAGAGCGGGGGCGAGTTGTACATCCCCCTGAAGCCCGTTTGAGAACAGTGCAATAAGCGCAGCTACTGGCCCCGAGGATTCCCTGAAACAGGGCCTCGGGGCCGTGCTTACCCTGTGCGGTGGATAGCCCTGCCCGGCATATAGTCCCGCCCACCCCCGGTTCAGAAGACCGGGAGGATGGGCGTGTGGCACTAAATTTGCTATGCTGAGTTATCTGTTAAAAAATGTAAGGAAGAGCCATGAATGCTCTCGGCCGCTTCTCTATCCGCACACGTCTTTACTTCGGAACCGTTTTTTCGCTGATTCTTCTGATCGTCATTGGCGCCATGGGCTATGTGGCCCTGGACCGCACCCGGGGCACATTGCAGGAGCTGTTTTCGCAGCGGGTGCAAACCCTGACTGATATGTCCGACCTGCGCACGACCCTGGGTGACCTGCGCCGGACCGAAAAAGACATCATCATCAATTTCAACAACTCGGTCGAGGTCTCTGCCCTGCGCGAGTCCTGGGCCAAGACCCTGGCTGCCCTGCGCAAGAGCCTGGCCGAGGTGCGTCAGGTGCAGTCGGGCGATGCAGAGTTTGTGGCCTCCATCGACAAATCCCTGGACGAGATCAAGCAGTACGAAACCGGCATTGCCCCCATCTTCGAGAAGATCGAGGGCGCGCAGCTCGATGGTGCGGGGGGCGGTGCCTACGCCGACCGCCTGAAGGTCCACATGGAGGCCACCGACAAGCTGTTCTCCAGCCTGGCCAGCGCGGCCCGCTCGCAGATGGACGAGGCCCGTGCGGGGGTTGAATCGCGCACTTCCACCATGTCGGCGTTGATTGGCATCGGGCTGGTGCTGGGGTTGGCGGTGCTGATTCCGCTCACCTTCTTCAGCGTGCGCTCCATCACCAAGTCGCTGGGGCAGGCGCAGGAACTGGCCGACCGCATTGCCAGTGGTGACCTCTCTCGCGATGTGGCGGCCATGAACCAGGACGAGGTGGGCCAGCTGGTGTCAGCCATGGGCCGCATGCAGGACGCCTTGCGGGGCCTGGTGCGCCAGGTGCAGGACGCGGCAGGCAACATCACCACCGCCAGTTCCGAGATCGCCAGCGGCAACCATGACCTGAGCCACCGCACCGAGCAGACCGCGGCCAATCTGGAGGAAACCGCTTCGTCCATGGAGCTGCTGACCAGCACCGTGCAGCAAAGCGCCCAGTCCTCCCGCCAGGCCAGCGACTTCGCTTCGTCGGCCGCCGAAGTGGCCGCACGCGGTGGTGCCGTGGTGTCGCAGGTGGTGACCACCATGGACCAGATCACCACCAGCTCGCGCAAGATTGCCGACATCACCGGTGTCATCGACTCCATTGCCTTCCAGACCAACATCCTCGCGCTCAACGCGGCCGTGGAAGCCGCGCGTGCCGGTGAACAGGGCCGGGGCTTTGCCGTAGTGGCCAGCGAGGTGCGCAACCTCGCGCAGCGCAGCGCCGAGGCGGCCAAGGAGATCAAGGGTCTGATCGGTTCGTCGGTGGAACGCGTCGAAGATGGATCGCGCCTGGTCAGCCAGGCCGGGCAGACCATGACCGAGATTGTCAGCAGCGTGCGCCGGGTGTCTGACATCATTGCCGAGATCACAGCCTCGTCGGCCGAGCAAAGTGACAACATCGGCCAGATCAGTCAGTCCGTGAGCCAGCTCGACCAGATGACGCAGCAGAACGCCGCGCTGGTGGAAGAGTCCACCGCTGCCTCTGAATCGCTGCGCGAACAGGCGCTGCACCTGAGCAGTGCGGTCAGCCAGTTCAAGCTGCAGGACGGCGGGGCTCCTGCACCCTCGGTCTTCAGCGCGGCAGCGGCGCCCGCTGCGCCAGCCGTGGCCCAGGCGCAGCGCAGGCCTGCGCTGCGCATACGTTAATTTTGAGCATTTTTTGACCGCTAGGGACCCTCTGCACGAATCACCGTGCCGTGTGCATCTGCGGTCTCGGGCGGTCTGCGGCGTTGCAAAACCTCGCAATAGCTACGGCTATTGCTGCGTTTTGCGCCTTGCAGCCCATCACGATCCGCAGCGCACACTTGCCGCTCGATTCGTGCAGAGGATCCCTAGCGCTTATCTATTAAGCGCTAGTTGCTATCAAAATAATATCAAACTGGCCTCTGCGGCTGGCTAGTCCCGCGTCACCCGCAGTACTTCCTCGCGGCTGGTGATGCCTGCTGCAATCAGCCGTTCCCCATCCTCGCGCATCAGCGCCATGCCGTCGGCCAGCGCGGCGGTGCGGATGTCGGCTTCGGACGCCTGGTTGTGGATTTGCGCGCGGATCGCGTCGGTGGTCACCAGCAACTCGAACACACCGGTGCGGCCCGTGTAGCCCGTCTGGCCGCAGTGCTCGCACCCGCTGCCGTGGCAATGGCTGCAGTATTTGCGCACCAGCCGCTGGGCCAGCACGCCGAGCAGGGACGACGACAACAGGAACGGCTCCACCCCCATGTCGGTCAGCCGCGTGACGGCGCTGGCTGCGTCGTTGGTGTGCAGCGTGGCCAGCACCAGGTGGCCCGTGAGTGAGGCCTGGATGGCGATCTGTGCGGTTTCGAAGTCGCGGATTTCGCCGATCATGATGATGTCCGGGTCCTGGCGCAGGATGGCGCGCAGGGCCTTGGCAAAGGTCAGCTCGATCTTGCTGTTGACCTGCGTTTGCCCTACCCCGGGCAGCTCGTACTCGATGGGATCTTCCACCGTCATGATGTTGTTGCGCGTGGCATCGAGCCGACCCAGCGCCGCATACAGCGTGGTCGTCTTGCCCGAGCCGGTGGGCCCTGTCACCAGGATGATGCCGTGCGGCTGGCTGATCAGCCCCTCGAAGCGGCGCAGCGTCTCACCCTGCATGCCCACGGCTTCCAGGCTCAGCTTGCTTTCGCTCTTGTCCAAGAGGCGCAGCACCGCGCGTTCGCCATGGGCGCTGGGCAGGGTGGAAACGCGTACGTCGATGGCGCGGGTGCCCAGGCGCAGGCTGATGCGGCCGTCCTGCGGCAGGCGTTTCTCAGAGATGTCCAGGTCGGCCATGATCTTCAGGCGCGAGATCAGCGCGGCGTGCAGTGCGCGGTTGGGTTGCACCACCTCGCGCAGGGTGCCGTCCACGCGAAAACGCACGCTGGAATGGCGCTCGTAGGGCTCGATGTGGATGTCGCTCGCGCCGTCGCGCGCGGCCTGCGTGAGCAGGGCGTTGAGCATGCGGATGATGGGTGCGTCGCCAGCCGATTCCAGCAGGTCTTCCACGGCGGGCAGCTCCTGCATCATGCGCGAGAGGTCCGCGTCGCTCTCGACCTCGCTCACCACGGTGGCGGCGCTTGATTCGCTGTGCGAATACACGGCGCTGATGCGCTGGGCCAGGGCCGGGGCGTCCAGCGGCAGCAACTGCTGCACCGGGTGTTTGCGCAGCACTTCGGACAGCGCACCGGCGTCGGGGTGGGGGCCATGCCACAGCACCAGCTGGTGGCCGTCGTCCTCCAGCAGCAGCTGGGCGGTGCGGGCAAAGGCGTAGGGCAGGGGGTGGCGCATGGGCGTGGGTCCGTCAGAGCGCCTTGGGCGAGACCGTAGCGTTGAGTGCCAGACTGCGCACGGTGGCGGCAGCGGCATTGGCAGCGTCTTCGGTGTTGTAGGGGCCCACACGCACGCGGGTGAGTGTGCCCCGGTTGGTGTCTACCGCCTGGATGGACAGGGGCAGTGCCGTGCTGCGCAGCTTGGTCATGGCGCTGCGCGATTCCGCATCCTTGCCAAACACACCCACGTTCACGTAGTACAGCGGCGCGGGGACCTGCGCCTGGGCTGTGGGGCTGGACTGCTCCACAGGCGCGCTGCTTTGGGGAGCAGTACCCGGTGTGGGTAGAGGGGGCGCTACAGGGGTGAGCTGCTGCATGGGAACGGGCACCGGCGCGGCGGGCTGCACAGGCATGGGGCTGGCGACCGAAGGCGCCCGCTCGGGCAGCGCGGGAAGGATGGGGGCGCCAGAGACCGAATTCATGACAGTGCTGGGGGCGGGCTGCGTGGCCTGCTGCAGCGCGCGGATCGCTTCGTAGCGGTCCACGACCAGTGCGTCGCTGGTGGCGTTGTCGCGCACCACGATGGGGCGCAGGAAGATCATCAGGTTGGTCTTGCGGCGCGAGCGGTTCTCGCTTTTGAACAGGTTGCCCACCACGGGCAGGTCACCCATCAGGGGTACTTTGTCCTCGCCCTGCGAGTAGGTGTCCTCCAGCAGGCCGCCGATGACGATGATGCTGCCGTCGTCCACCACTACGTTGGATTCGACCGCACGTTTGCTGGTGGTGGGGCCGGTGGCATTGGACAGGGTGGAGCGGTCGATCTTGGAGATCTCCTGGTAGATCGCCATTTTCACCGTGCCGTTCTCGCTGATCTGCGGGCGCACCTTGAGCATCAGGCCCACGTCCTTGCGCTCGACGGTGTTGAACGGATTCACGGTGCCGCTGTTGCCGGTGTTCGCATACGAGCCCGTGACGAAGGGCACGTTGTCGCCGATGAGGATGCGTGCCTCCTCGTTGTCCAGCGTCATCAGGTTGGGGGTGGACAGCACGTTGGCATCGCCGCTGTTCTGCAGGAAGTTGGCAAGCGCGCCCAGGTAATACTGGCCGTTGATGCGTGGCGCCAGAGCCAGGTTCAGGCCCCCGCCCAGGCCGCTCGCGGCAGTGGCGATGCTGCTGGTGCTGCCCGAAGCCAGCGCTGCCGTGATCCCCAGGATGTTGGCACCTGCTGCACCGGAGTTGGTGCCGATCACGCCCACCGTGCCATCGCCTTGTTTGCCCAGAATGCCCTGCCACTGGATGCCGAACTGCGCCACCTTGTTGGCGGCAACTTCCACGATCAGGCTTTCCACCAGCACCTGTGCGCGGCGTCCGTCGAGCTTGTCGATCACTGCACGCAACTGGCGGTACAGGGGCTCGGGCGCCGTGATGATGAGCGAGTTGGTGGTGGGGTCGGCCTGGATCTGGCCGCCCGTGGACGGCTGGTTGTTGTTGGTGCTGCTGGTGCCCATGCCACTGCTTCCCGAGCCCAGTCCCCCACTGCTGCCACCTGATAGACCGCTGCCTGTGGACAGCATGTTGCCGCTGGTGCCTCCACCGCCGAGGCCGCCACTGGGCGCGGCCGGTGCGGCGCTTGCGCCCGCGCTGCCACCGCCCGTGTTGCCGGTGCCGCCCATGGCTGCCATGGCGGCACGCAGCGTGGTGGCCAGCTTGGTGGCGTCGGCGTTCTTCAGGTACACCACATGGATGTTGCCGGTGGACGCACTGCTGCCGGGCGCAGGCGCCTGGTCCAGCTGTGCCACCAGCGCGCGCACCTGGGCCACACGGGCCGGGTTGGCGGCGCGCAGGATCAGCGCGTTGCTGCGCGGCTCGGCAATCAGCGTGGTCTTGAACGAGGTGTCCGCCTGCCCCTGTGCGGCGACCGGCGCGGCACCGCTGCCCCCGTCGATCAGGCGCGCCACCAGCGGCGCGAGGTCAGTGGCGACGGCGTTGCGCAGCGGGATCACTTCCACATCGCTGGCGTTGGAGACATCCATGGCCGCCACGATGCGCGCCAGGCGCTGCAGGTTGTCAGCGTAATCGGTGATCACCAGCGAGTTGTTGCCGGGGTTCACGTTGATGGTGTTGTTGGGGCTGATCAGCGGGCGCAGCACGGGCACCAGATTGGCGGCGTTTTCAAAGTTGAGCTTGAAGATCTGGGTGACGATCTGACCGCCACCGGGCGCGCTGCCAGAGCTGCCCTGCACCACGCTCACGCTGCCGCCTTGCAGTTTGGCGTCGGCCTCGGGCACCACCTTGTACAGGCCTGCAGCCTCCACCACCGTAAAGCCCTGCAGCCGCAGCGCGGCCAGGAACTGCTGGAAGGCGGCGGCGGGCGACACGGCGCGTTCGGTGACCAGGTTGAGCTGGCCCTTCACGCGCGGGTCGACCACCACGTTGCGGCCCGTGATGGTGGCCATGGTGCGGGCCACGGCTTCGATCTCGGCGTTGGCGAAGTTCAGGGTGACGGGCTCGCCGGCGCGCACGCTGCCGGTGCCGGTATCAATGGCGGTTTGGGCGATAATTTGCCCGCTAGCGCACGCCAGTATTGCGCTAGCTGCTATTGCTTTAAGAGCAAAACCCAGGCGTGGTGACAACAAGGAGTTCATAGGTTCAACCCACGGTGATGATGGAGCGCGCGCCGTTGCGTCGTCCAATGATGTTCAGAAGATTCGACAGGGCGGCTTCGCGCTCGGGGGTGGCGCTGGCCTCGCCCGCAAAGCGCAGGCGGTTGCCCACCCACTGGCCGGTGCCGTTGAGCTGCAGGTGACCGTCCAGCGTGCTCAGCGTGAGCGTGGGCGCCTCGCCGCCCTGCACCGCCAGCCGGTAGCTGCCCATGGGGCGCAGGGTGGACAGGCGGGACGACATGGCCCGTGCATCCAGCTGCACCTGGCCTGCCAGGGACATGCGTCCGGCACTCCAGCGCATGGTGAAGCCACGGGTCTGCAGCGCCAGCTGGCCCTGGGGCTGCAGCGTGTTCCAGGGCGTGCCCAGCCCGGTCAGCACGGAGGCCGGCCACAGGCTCTCGCCGTCGATGATGGTCAGGCGCGTACCGGACCAGCCGGCACTCGCCTGCAGTCGCAGGGCTGTAGGGGTGCAGCAGCTGGCATTCAGTTGCGCGTGCAAGCCACCCCAGCCGGGGCGGATGCGCCAGTCCAGGCGGCTGGGCAGGGCGGCGCTGTCCTGGCTGGCCGAGCCCCCCGTCAGCACCAGTTGGGCCGAACCTGTCCAGACCGTACCGCGTGCCTGCAGCAACTGTACCTGTCCGCCCGTTGCGCTGGCGACACTTTGTGCCAGCCAGTGCGCGGGTGCAAACGCCACCACGGCAGGCACTACGCCCGCCACAGCGCCGACCAGCGCCCAGCCCCATGCGCTGCGGGGAGTGCGGGGTACGGGTTTTCGGTGTCGTGAGGAGGTGGCCACGGGAGAGAGTGTCTGTGCGGGGGCTGATTCAGGGCTGGGCAGGCGGCAGGGCCAGCACCAGAGTGCCGTCCCAACGTGGCATCGCCGTGGCCGCGTTGCCCAGTTTGACCGGTGCCGGGGCGTTGGGTGCGGAGCCTGCAGGGGCGGCGCTGCGCGTCAAGCGCGCCTCCACCGGGGCGGCGCGGGCGTTGCTGCGTGCCTGGGCCAGCCATTGGGCCAGCGCATCGGCGGGAGCGCCTTTGAGCGTGACCGTGGCGCGGTCTCCCACCACATTGAGCTGGGCCGTATTGCCCAGGCGCTGTGTGAGCGCGGTACGCAGCGCACCGACGGAATCGCCGCGCGTGTTGCGCGGGGCCGACTGCAGCTGCTGCGCTTCGGCGCGCAGGCCTTGCATGCGCTGCAGCTGTGAGTCCAGCTCGGCATGGCGCGCGGGTGCGGCGCGCAACGTGGACAGGGCCGGGGCCACGGCCAGCCACCACAGCAGGGCAAACGCGACGAGGCCACCTGCGGCCAGGACCAGGGTCTGCTCCCGGGGGGCCAGGGCCTGCCAGCGGGCGCGCAGGGCGGGAGAGGTGATGACAGTCATGGTGTGCCTTCAGCGCGCAGCAGCAGGCTGCCGTCGTCCAGCCGGGCCCGGTAGCCCGCAGCCTGCAGGCGGGCCGAGAGCACGGTTTCTTCATCGGGGGCCAGCGTGACGCCGCGCAGGCGCAGCTCGCCGGGGGCGTATTCGATGCCCGTGGGCTGGCGGCCGCTGGGGAGGGAGGCTCCGGCGGCGGCAAGCAGGGGCTCCAGGTCGCGGGCCGAAACGGCGCCGGCCGCCTGCCGCAGCTGGGCCAGCTCGCGCTCCATCTGCACCGGGGCATCCACCACCACCTGCACCTTGGGGAAAGTCTGGGTCAGCGTGGACCGCACGGCCGCCTGTTTGGCGGCCAGCGCCTTGCGCTCCTGCCAGGCCCAGGCATTGAGACCCACCAGATGCGCCACCACCAGCAGTGCTGCGCCCCAGCGCGCTGCGCGCCACTGCGGGGCGTTCAGCAGTGCGCTGGCCAGGCTGCCCGCCTTGCGCAGCGCCCGGGTGCGGCCGGTGCTGGCCAGATCGAACTGGGCCAGATCCCAGTCGCCGCGCGCGGCGTCCAGCGCCCGCTGGCTGGCCGTGTGCAGAGCCACGCGCTGGCCCAGCGTGCGCTCTGCCAGGGCCGCGACCGCAGGCTCGGCGCGCACCACGGGCGCATCGTCTCCGTCCGTGGCCGTATCCTGGGGGAGCCCGGCACGGGC
Source organism: Acidovorax sp. FG60 (assembly GCF_057808995.1). NCBI lineage: Bacteria > Pseudomonadati > Pseudomonadota > Betaproteobacteria > Burkholderiales > Comamonadaceae > Acidovorax > Acidovorax sp. FG60. The sequence continues at coordinate 40,561 of NZ_JBMDJC010000018.1, read as the reverse complement.
CAGCATCACGGAGGCAATGGACAGGGGCAACACGGCCACGCCGTGTTCGGCGCCCTGCCCAGTCAGCACCACGCAGGCGTCTTCGGGGGTGCCCAGGGCGCACAGCTCGGGGCGGCCACTTTGGGTGGGGCCGGGGGCGAATTCAGGCACGACACGCGACACGCGGCGACCAGCGGCTTCCAGGGCCTGCAGGTTGTCGCGCAGCCAGGTGCGGTCGCACACCGCCACCCACACGGGTTCTCCGGGATTGGCATCCGGCTGGATGGCAAAGTGCAGCTGTGATGCGTCGTCGAGCAGGCGGTCTTCAAGCAGACCCTCCAGCACCGATCGCAGGCGCGGTGTCTGCTGGCCCGCGCCCAGTGCCAGGCCGGGCGGCAGTTGCACCCGTTGCCAGGACAGCGCCCGGGCGGGTACCACGGCCACCACTTCGCCGCCGGGGCGCGTGGGTTCGGGCAGCAGCGCGGCCGGGGCAGTGGCGTGGCGAAGGGCAGTGTGGCCGTCCGCCGTCAGCGTGTAGCTGTACTCGGTGGCCGGCCCCGGACGGGCCGGCGGCAGGAAAAGGATGAGGGTGCTCATGGACAGGTTTTGCGGGCCATTTTAGGGGGCGGGCTTGACAGTGCGGGCCGAACCTGCGGATGTGTTGCAGATGTGTCAGATTTCAGCGCTGGGCCTCCCGAGCGCCCGGGGCGGTTTCGCGGTCAAAAGCACCCCGTTCGCGCCATAGCGTGGTGACCTCGATGCCCTGTTTGCGCACCAGTGATCGCTCGTCCACCATGGCATCGCCCAGGCGCAGGCGGCCGCGCACCTCAAAGTACGAAGAGGCCACGGCATGGGCGCCCTCATTGATGTCGATGCTGGCACCCAGAAGGTCGCGCACCTCGCTGAGCGTGCGGAAATGCCGAGCCTCGCGGGCCTGCAGCATCTTTTGGGCGCTGGCCATGTCCAGGCCGTCGATGGCGGCCAGCAGCACGTCGATGTCGGCGGTGTTGAGGTTGACCGGCGCGCGCACGGGCAGCAGCGTCACGTGGGGCGCCAGGCGGGCCACGGTGGTGGGCGCCAGGCCCAGCCAGCCCAGTTGCGACATGGTGGGGGGCAGCAGCGGGGCGTTCGTGCTGTCGGTGCCGGTGGTGGCCTGCGCGCGCCGCAGGGCGTCGGTGAGCAGGCTCAGCTCCTGCAGCGGCAGGCCCAGGCGCTCGAACAGCCGCGTGAACTGCCGCAGTGCCAAGGTCTGCACATTGCCGTTGTCGACCAGGTTGGTCAGATTCAGGCGGCCCTGCATGTCCGAGATCTGCCCCGACAAAAAGGCCTCGGTGGTGTCGGTGGTGGCGTCGTCCACCTGGCTGACGTTCTTGTCGGCCGCGAGAAAGGTGGACAGCCGTGCCTCCTGCAGGGGCACGGCCCAGGGCTCGGCCAGGTGGTCCGCACCACCCGAGCGCCCGTCTTCGCGCAGGATCAGGCGCGACCAGTCGAGCGCACCGACCAGAATCCAGGTGGACTGCACGCGGCCGCGCTCGGCCGTTTCAATCTCTACCGCGCGCCATTGCTGCCACATGGACGCCGCTGCAAAGGTCGCCACGAGGGTGACCGTGAGCATAGCCAGCAGCAGCGCCGCACCGCGTTCCCTGCGGACCGGGCGCGGCCCCATGTGGAATCCCCCTGGGTCGCTGTGAAACTGGCGCGGCCCAGACCAGTGCCATCGTCGAACAGGCTTTGCCAGGCCACGAGTGGCGTCCCCCTGGGGGGAAGCGGCGCGGCTGTTCAGGGGGGGGCTTGTCATTGTCATGTCCGACCCCCACCCAGCACGGGGTTCACCCAATCGCGTGTGAGCCGCCCCACCAGGGCCTGGCCGGGCGGCAGGGTGATCTGCAGGCGCACCCCGTCGGGGATGGCCGAGGTGCCCACCGGGGTGGTGCCACTGCTGGACAGCGGGTTGGACCACGCACCGCCCCGGTAGTAGAAGATCTGCCAGTCCTCCAGCGGCAGCAGCGTCATCTCATGGCGCCGCTCGGCGTCGCCCGGGCTGCGCGCCCACTGCGCGGCCAGCTGCCACGCCTCCTGCCACTCGGCGCGCGTGCGCACCGGGGGCGACTGCCAGCGCATCCACTGGCCCACACCCTGGCCGCCCCGGCGCGTCCAGGCCACCACCAGGGCGCCCTCGTCGGGCACTGCGCTGGTGCGCCGCGTCAAACGCAGCACCTGGCCGTCCCAGTCGAGCGGCGTGGTATTGGCAATGGGCAGCAGCGCATCCAGGTCCGTGCCCCACTGGCCCAGGGCAGACTGCAGTACCAGCATCTCGTCGGCCCGCTGGCGCGTGATCTCCTGCGCCCGCACCATCCCATCCAGCCCACGCCAGCTCAGGATGGCCAGCAGGCTCATCACCGCAATGGCCAGCAGCAGCTCTACCAGCGTGAAGCCGCGCGCGCCTTTCAAAACCGGCGCGGCGCGAGGCCAGTGCACCCGTGGAACTGGCTCTGCCAGGCCACCGGGTGCGTCCCCCCCAAGGGGGGAAGGCGCGAAGCGACTCAGGGGGGACATCTGGTCAATACCTTCCGATGATGGTCGAGATGCGCAGGATCGAGTTGTCGCCATCCAGCACCTGCGCGTCCATCCGGCGAAAGCTCGGGTTGGGCGTGGGCCGCACGATCAGGGCCACGGTGAGTTGGCGCCCGGCCTGTTCGCAGGTGACTTGGCTGTCGCCCACGCTGGGCATCTGGCGCGACAGGCGCGCATAGACCAGTTCGTTCTCGGCGCATAACTGGGCCAGCACGATGTCTGACTGGCGCAGCGCGTTGCGCGTGAGCGCCGTGGTGGCCTGCAGCCCCGCCATCAGTGCAATAGCCACGATGCTGAGCGCCACCAGCACCTCCACCAGCGTGAAGCCGCGCTGGCGCCTGCAACAGCGTTGGGGGGGCAGGGTGGACTTCATTGGACGGTCTCGACGGTGAAGGGGCGCACCCCGTCGGTGGCAATGCGCAGCGTGCGCTCGGGATAGGCCTGGTGGGTGATCAGCACCTGCTGGGGGCCAATGAGGGGCTCTGGCCCCAGCACCAGCAGCGTGGGCGCGCGCACCGTGGTGCCCGCATCCAGCCACTGGCCGGGCATCGCCGCCAGTGCGCTGGGCGGCAGGCCCTCGAACCGGAACCCTCCGGCATCGGCACGCCAGCGCACGGGCATTCCCCCGGCGCGCGACTGCGCACGCGCAGATTCCAGCAACGCCGCCAGCCGGGCTGCCTCGCGCTCGACCAGTGTCTGCCCGCTGTCGCGCATGGCGATGCTCACACCGGCGGTGGCCAGGGCAATGATGCTGATGACCACCAGCAACTCAAGGAGGGTGAAGCCCCCCTGAGCCGCCGCGCGGCTTCCCTTCGGGGGGGAGATGCCGATGGCCTGGCGAAGCCAGTTCCACGACATCCCTGGCCGAGGGAGCGCCAGTTTCATGGAGCAGGGGTCTGTCGCGAAGAGCCGGTCGTCATTGCCAACTGCCAATATCAGCATCCTTGCCTTCACCGCCCGACTGCCCATCGGCGCCGAACGACATCACGTCGATCTCGCCCTTGATGCCAGGGTTCAGGTACTGGTACGGACGGCCCCAGGGGTCGTTGGGCAGCTTTTCGAGGTACAGCTTCCAGTTGTTGGGCACGGGGCCCGAGCTGGGCTTGACGATCAGCGATTGCAGGCCTTGCTCGGCCGTGGGGTAGCGCTGGTTGTCCAGGCGGTACAGCTTGAGCGCCTGCATGATGTTGGTGATGTCGGTGCGGGCAGCGGTCACGCGGGCGTCGTCGGCGCGTTCCAGCACATTGGGCACGATGAGGGCGGCCAGCACGCCGATGATGACGAGCACCACCATCAGCTCGATGAGGGTGAAGCCACGGGCCACGTTCGTGGCCAGGCGGTGGCGGGCGGAGCGCAAGAGGAGGGGGAAAGAAGTGTTCACTGCTGGCGGTCTCTCGGATGGTCGAATCGCGTGAATCATAATCCCCGCATGGTGACCAATACGTACAGCAAATGGGGCGTCCGCTTGGGGACTCTGGCGCTATGGGCCGCCGCAGGCGCCAGCGTGGTTTTTTGGGGGCTGCGCCTGTCGGCCCCTGCGGCCGGAGCCGCTGCGCCCGTGGTGCTGCCACCCCCCGTGGCGCCCGATGCGCAGGCTCTGGCCCGGCTGCTGGGGGCTGCGCCCGCTGCCCCGGGGGTGGTCGCAGCCGCCCCGGTGGCAACACTGGCCAGCCGCTTCGCACTGATCGGGGTGCTCTCGGGCCGCAACAGCGGGGGCGGCGCCGCGCTGATCGCGGTGGATGGCAAACCCGCCAAACCGTTCCGCGTGGGTGCCGCGGTGGATGAAGGGCTGGTGCTGCAGGCGCTGGGCCCGCGCCAGGCGCAGCTGGGGCGCGATGCTGATGGCCCCGCCACGCTGACGCTGGACATGCCGCTCAAGCGTTGATGCTTGATGCCGGGGCAGGGGGCTCCGGCTCCTATCCCAGTTCGATCCTCTCCCACTGGCCCCAGCCCGGCGCGGCAACGGGCCATTCTTCCGAGCGCGGCAGCACGCCGTTGCCGTGCGCCCTCAGCCACGCCACGCTGCGGATGACCCCGGCGTGGGTGATCCACACCACATCCTGTGTAGCCCCGGGGTCGTGGTCCTGCAGCGCAGCCGCCACGCGGGCCAGCACCGCCGCCAGGTTTTCCCCCAGGCCAGGGCGGTAGCTCGCGAAGGCGGCCGTCCAGGCGTCGATGTCGCTGCGGGCAATGGACTCCCAGGCCTGCCCCTCCCAGCTGCCAAAGTCCATTTCGCGCAGGCGGGCGTCGGGTTTTGATGCCAAATCGGGCCGCAGCGCTTGAAGCTCTAGCGCAAGCTGCTCGCATCTTTGTAGGGTGGAGTGAATCACCCGCGACTGGGGTGGCAGCGCGGCGGCCAGGTGTTCTGCGGCAGCGCGCGTGGCGGCGGGGTCGGCGGGGATGTCCAGCGCCCCATAGCAGGTGCCGGGTGCCACCAGCGGCTGGGCGTGGCGCACCAGCCAAAGGCGAGTTTTGGGGGGTGCGCCGGTCACATCCAGCGCAAGGCCAGCGCCGCGCCCAGGTAAAAGCCGATTTCGCTGACCTGCTGCGTGGCACCCAGGCAGTCGCCGGTAAAACCCTGCAGCCTGCGCGCGAACCAGCGGGCCATCCAGGCGGCGGCAAGGGCGCTGCAGAGTACAGACGCTATAAAATAAATAGCTGATTGCGCTTGATAGACAAGCGCTAGCGGCATAAAACACCACAAAAATGCCGCCAGCAGCGCGCCGCCCGAAATCTGGTCGGCCAGCGGCTTGCTTTTGGACCGGGCGGTGTCGCCCACATGCGGCAGGCTGCGCACGATGAGCAGCGGCCAGAAACGCGACAGCACATGCGCCCCCACCAGCGCGGCCACGGCAGCCAGCAGGCTGTGGGCCCCCAGCAGCGCCAGCAGGCTGAGCTTGGCCAGCAGCGCCAGCACCAGCGCCATGGCCCCGAAGGCGCCGATGCGCGAGTCCTTCATGATGTCGAGTGCCCGCTCGCGATCTGCGCTGCCGCCCAGGCCATCGGCCACATCGGCAAGCCCATCCTCGTGAAAGCCGCCGGTCATCAGCACCGTGGCGATGGTGCAGAACACGGCAGCCACGGCCGGGGCCAGCGGGTTGGGCGCCAGGGCCCAGTGCAATGCGGCATAGACGCCCGTGGACAGCAGCGCGGCCAGCCAGCCAATGCCCGGAAAGTGCGCCGCGCTGGCCCGCAGCATGGCGGGGCTGTAGCCGACCCAGTCTGCCAGCCGACCAGTGACCGGGATTCGGGTGAAAAACTGCACGGCCAGCAGATAGTGGCGCAGGGCTTGCATGGGTTGGCTGGGGCTATGTCAGATTTGATAGCTGCCAGCGCTTGATGGATAAGCGCCGGAGGCCAATTTGGCCCATATTCTGGTTACTTGGATCGCAGGAACAGCCGGTAGGCCGGGTTCAACGTCTCTTCCACATACGGATAGCCCAGCGTGGCCAGGAAGGCGTCGAACGTGGCGGCGTCCTCGGGTGGCACCTGCATGCCCACGAGGATGCGGCCATAGTCGGCGCCCTGGTTGCGGTAGTGGAACAGGCTGATGTTCCAGGTCGGCTGCATCAGGCTCAGGAACTTGAGCAGCGCGCCGGGCCGCTCGGGGAAGGTGAAGCGCATCAGCCGCTCGTCCTGCGCGAGCGCCGAATGCCCGCCCACGAGGTGGCGCAGATGCTCCTTGGCCAGTTCGTCGTGCGTCAGGTCCAGTGCCTCGAAGCCGTGGCGGCCGAAGTTCTTGGCGATTTTCTCCGACTCGCCCTTGCCATTGGTGGTGATGCCCACGAACACATGGGCCTGGGCGGCATCGCTGATGCGGTAGTTGAACTCGGTCACGTTGCGCGGGCCGCCGGGCAGGCCGCCCACCACTTCGCAAAAGCGGCGAAAGCTGCCGCGTTCTTCAGGGATGGTGACGGCCAGCAGCGCCTCACGCTCCTCGCCCACTTCGGCACGCTCGGCCACAAAGCGCAGGCGGTCGAAGTTCATGTTGGCGCCGCACAGGATGGCGGCATAGGTTTCGCCCTTGGTTTTCTTTTCAGCAACGTACTGCTTGATGGCCGCCACGGCGAGAGCCCCTGCGGGTTCGACGATGCTGCGCGTATCCACAAAGATGTCCTTGATGGCGGCGCAGACGGCGTCGGTGTCCACCGTGATGAATTCGTCCACCAGGCCGCTGTGGGCGATGCGGAAGGTCTCCTCGCCCACCAGCTTGACGGCGGTGCCGTCCGAGAACAGACCCACGTCGGCCAGCGTCACGCGCTCGTGCGCCTTGACGGACTGGATCATGGCGTCCGAGTCGTTCATCTGCACGCCGATCACCTTGATCTCGGGCCGCACGGCCTTGATGTAGTTGGCCACGCCCGAGATGAGCCCGCCGCCGCCAATGGCCACAAACACGGCGTCGAGCTGGTTGCTGCCCAGGCTTTGCAGCTGGCGCAGGATCTCCATGGCGATGGTGCCCTGGCCGGCAATGACGTCCGGGTCGTCGAACGGGTGCACGAAGGTCAGGCCCTGTTCCTTCTCCAGCTTCACCGAATGGCCGTAGGCATCGGAATAGCTCTCGCCAAACAGCACGACCTCGCCGCCCAGCGTCTTCACTGCGTCGATCTTGAGCTGCGGCGTGGTGGTGGGCATCACGATGACGGCGCGCGTGCCCAGCTTGTGGGCGCTCATGGCCACGCCTTGCGCGTGGTTGCCGGCCGAGGCGCAGATCACCCCGCGTGCCAACTGCTCGGGCGTGAGGTGCGCCATCTTGTTGTAGGCACCCCGCAGCTTGAAGCTGAACACGGGCTGCTGGTCTTCGCGCTTGAGCAGCACTTTGTTGTGCAGGCGGCGGCTGAGGTTCTTGGCGGGCTCCAGCGCCGACTCCACCGCCACGTCGTACACGCGGGCGGTCAGGATTTTTTTCAGGTAGTCGGCAGGGGTGAGGTGCTGGGTCATGGCAGGGCAGGTGGGACCGCCACGGGGCAGCGGCGGGGGTCCACATCATAGGGGGTCGGTTTTTGGGGGGGCGATGCGCCGCTGAGGGAAGCTATCGAGGCCAGTTCAGCCAAAAAAAAGCCCCAAGCCGTGAGGCCTGGGGCTAATCCATCCTTTGAGGAGATGGAGGAGACAATCGGTGCGGGACAAGTGCCGAAAACCGGGCTTCTTGCCATCTGCCTTTTCCATCCAGAAAAAGCAGCGCTTGGTGGAAGTTTAGCGCGAGTCTTGTTGCATTGCAGCAAAATCAACACCAAATTTTTATTTCGCCGGGCCATTCCGTGCGAAAAAAACCACGCACCAAAAAGGAGATAGACCATGGAATGCACAGTCAGCTGGACCGGAGGCACAGGAACCCGTTCTGGCATGGGCTTTGTGGCCGAGACCGGCAGCGGCCATGTTTTAACGATGGATGGCGCGCCCGATGCCGCCAATCCGGCCAACGGCGGGCTGAACCTGGCGCCCCGGCCCATGGAGACCGTGCTGGCCGGCACAGGCGGCTGCACGGCCTACGACGTGGTGCTCATCCTCAAGCGGGGCCGCCACGATGTGCGCGGCTGCAGTGTCAAGCTGACCACCGAACGCGCCCAGACGGACCCCAAGGTGTTCACCAAGATCCATATGCATTTCACCGTGACCGGCAAGGGTATCCCGCCCGCTGCGGTAGAGCGCGCGATCGCCATGAGCCATGACAAATACTGTTCGGCCAGCATCATGCTGGGCAAGACGGCGGAGATCACCACCGGGTTTGAAGTGGTCGAGGCATGAGGTAGACCTCCCCCTGAGTCGCCTGCGGCGCCTTCCCCCTCTCTCGCTGTGCGGGAGGAGGACGCACCTGGTGGCCTGGCAAGGCCAGTTCCACGGCGTCTGCTGGCTTGGGCTGCGCCAGTTTTTGAGGTCGTCGCGCGCGCGATGCCCCTTGGCGCACGCGGTCAGTGCGTGCGCAGTGCGGCCAGTGCTCAGAGGTAGTGCGCGGTGGTGGTCATCACCTTGGCGGCTACCTTCATCGCCGCCCGGGCGGGGGGCGGCAGTTCCAGTGCGCCCGATGCCCGGGCCTGGGCGGCATGGCGCTCCTCGTCGTCCTTCATGCGGGCCACCACGGCCCGTGAGGGCAGGTCTTGTGCGGGAAGCCGTGCGAGGTGGCTTTGCAGGTGCGCCGCCACCTGGTTTTCCGTTTCTGCCACAAAACCCAGGCTTGCCCGGTCGCTGACCTTGGCGGCAACCAGCCCCAGCGCGAAGGCGCCCGCAAACCACAGGGGGTTCAGCAGGCTGGGCCGGGCGCCCAGCGCGTCCAGGCGCTGCTGGGTCCAGGCGAGATGGTCTGTTTCTTCGCGGGCGGCCTCCAGCAGGTGGGCTTGAAGCGCGGGGTCGCGCGTGATGGCTGCCTGCGCGGTGTACAGGGCTTGTGCGCAGACTTCGCCCACGTGGTTGACACGCATCAGCGCCCCCGCCAGCTTCTTCTGGGTGGGGTCGAGTGCTCCTTCGTCCATGCCGCGCGCCGGCGTGGGCTCCGATGCCCGGGGTGTTGCAAAAAGTGTGCGCAGTGCGGTGTCAGCCGCAATAAGCAAAGAGTCCATGGAGGCTTTCAGGTTGGCAAGAGCGCAGAAACACAATTTTCACTTGGATACAAATCTCGGGCGCTGGCAGGAGCTGCTACAAGGCGCAGCAGATCGATTTTGCCGGGGTTCATGGAAATGTTGCAACACTGCAACGATTTTTCCCTTTCGGGTCGATTGTGGGTGAATTCCTTTGCGAAACCTGGCCGGGTCTGGTGCAATAAGAGCAACTTCCCCACCAGGAGGTTGGCCCGGGGAACCGGCGGGACTGTGCAGGTGCTTTCACCATAGACCCCCCGTACCGGAGCCCGATGTTTAACCTTGGAGTAACTCGCAATGAAAAAATCCCTGATTGCCCTGGCTGTGCTGGCTGCTTCCGGCGCTGCAATGGCTCAATCGTCCGTAACCCTGTTCGGTATCGTTGACGCTACCTACGCATACGGTTCCGGCAGCGTCGCCAACAAGTCCCAACTGACGAACTCCGGCTACAACAGCAGCCGTCTGGGCTTCCGCGGTGTTGAAGATCTGGGTGGCGGCATGTCCGCTTCGTTCTGGCTCGAAGCTGGCGTGAACAACGACAACGGTTCCGGTGGCACCACCAGCACCAACAACCAAGGCGCAAGCGGCGTCACCGGCGGTGGCGGCTTGACCTTCAACCGTCGTTCGACCGTCAGCCTGAACGGCGGCTTCGGTGAAGTGCGTCTGGGCCGTGACTACACGCCCCAATTCTGGAACCTGACCGTGTTCGATCCGTTCGGCACCAACGGTGTTGGCACGACCCAAACCCTGAACTCCAGCCTGGGTGGCCCAACCACCGTGCGCGCTTCGAACGCTATCGGCTACTTCCTGCCTGGCAACCTGGGTGGTTTCTACGGCCAAGCCCAGTACTACATGGGTGAAAACCTGAGCAACGCAGCCAACAAGAAGGACGGCAACGGCCTGGCTCTGCGCGCTGGTTACGCCAATGGCCCCATCAACGTGGCTCTGGCTTTCTCTGACACCAAGTTCCTGTCGGGCAACATCAAGGCTGTGAACCTGGGCGGTCAATACGACCTGGGCGTGGCCAAGATCATGGCTCACTACAACCAAGACGACGTCAAGGGCGGCAACGAAGGCAAGGGCTTCCTGATCGGTGGTCTGGTGCCCGTGGGCGCTGGCGAAATCCGTCTGGCTTACTCCACCTACAAGATCGACACCGTTGGTGCTGACCCACGTTCGAACAAGATCGCTCTGGGCTACGTGCACAACCTGTCCAAGCGCACGGCTCTGTACGCAACGTACGCTCACGTGAGCAACAAGAACGGCGCTGCTCAGTCCCTGAACGGTTCCGTGACTGCTGCTGGCGACAACTCCAACGGCTACGACTTCGGTATCCGTCACAGCTTCTAATATCGAGACTGGCTTCTGGCCAGTTACCGGTATCAAAGCAAAAAAAGCCGCCTTCGGGCGGCTTTTTTTTGTCTGCTGATTTGTGCTTGGTGGTTGGTTGTGCGGACTTCCTGTATGTAACTCCGGGTACATCGGCCCTACGGATCGGTCGGTTGATGTCGGGCAATGGCGTCCTTCGCACTGTCTCCGAGGTTTCTTCCTCTTGTTTGCTTTGGTGCAGATTCTTGGCACCATCCTTGCGTGCTGCTTCCCTACAAAATCAGCCCTTAGAGGCCCTTCGTAGTGCCCGGGATTCAGGGATTTCCCGTTGGCTATAGAGCAACCTTTACTGCATAGTAAAACTTTTATTCAAGAGGGTTCCATGAAACTCAAATACAGTCTTTTGTCGGTGGCTGCGGCCGCTGCACTGCTTGTGGCGCCAGCCCTGCATGCCAAGCCCTTCAAATGGGCAAGCCAGGGGGAAATCGCGACCTGGGATATCCATTCCCAGAACAACGCGCTCCAGAATGGCATCCATGCGAATGTGTATGAAAGCCTGGTTTACTACAACAGCAAGACCTTTGACGTAGAACCCGTGCTGGCAACGGCCTGGAAAGAAATCAGCCCCACGCAGGTGCGTTTCACCCTGCGCCAAGGCGTGAAGTTCCATGATGGCTCGGCCTTCACCGCCGACGATGCGGTGTATTCGCTGCAGCGCGCGATGGCCAAGACATCGAATTTCACCCCCTACATCCAGGGCATCAGCAAGATCAACAAGGTGGATGCGCAAACCATCGACGTCATCCTGACCGCGCCCAACCCTGTGCTGCTGCGCCAGATGACCGAACTGCGCATGATGAGCAAGGCCTGGGCGGAAAAGAACAAGTCGGTCGAGCCCAAAGACATCAAGGGCACCGACGAAAACTTTGCCCACCGCAATGCCATGGGCACTGGTCCTTACACGCTGGAATCGTGGCAGCCTGATGTGAAGATGGTGTTCAAGCGCAACCCCAACTGGTGGGGCAAGATGGACGGGAACGTGACCGAAATCGTCTACACCCCGATCAAGTCTGCTGCCACACGCATTGCAGCCCTGCTGTCGGGCGAAGTGGACATGGTGCTCGACCCCACTCCCCAGGATCTGGGCCGCCTGCGCGCCAGCCCCGACCTCAAGGTGATTGACGGCATTGAGAACCGCACCATCTTCCTGGGCATGGATCAGTTCCGCGACGAACTGCCAGGCTCCAACATCAAGGGCAAAAATCCGCTCAAGGACGTGCGCGTGCGCAAGGCCCTGTACCAGGCGATTGACGCAGAAACCATTTCCCGCAACATCATGCGCGGCCTGGGCAAGCCCACGGGCACCATCGTGGCCCCACAGGTGGCGGGTTATACCGAGGCCGTTGGCAAGCGGTTCCCCTATAGCGTTGAAGCCTCCAAGAAGTTGCTGGCCGAGGCCGGTTACCCCGATGGTTTTGAGGTGGACTTTGCCTGCCCCAACAACCGCTACATCAATGACGAAGCCATCTGCCAGGCCGTGACCGCCATGTGGTCGCGCGTGGGCGTAAAGGCCAAGCTGCGCACGCTGCCCCTGGTCAATTACTTCCCGATGATTCAGCGCTACGAAGCCAGCATCTACATGCTGGGCTGGGGTGTGCCGACCTTCGATGCGCTGTACAGCCTGCAATCGCTGGTCCGCACTGTGGGCCAAGGTGGTGACGGCAACTACAACGTGGGCCGCTACAGCAACCAGCGCATGGACTATCTGGTGGACCGCATCAAGGCAGAAACCGATGCACCGGTGCGCGCCCGCATGCTGACGGAAGCGCTGCAACTGTCCAACGACACCGTGTCCCACATTCCTCTGCATGACCAGGTGATCCCATGGGCCGTGAAGAAGAACATTGAACTGGTTCACCGCGCGGATAACCGCGTGGACATGCGCACCGTCAAGGTGAATTGACCGGTGCCTGACACACTGAGAGCAAGGGCCCCGAGGCCCTTGCTTTCTTTGTTTTGTTTTCTGGTCCGGTTTGACGACCGCTTATTGCCTGCCAGCGCCCTGCCATCAAAAGTGGCTGTGGCGTTCCCATCGAACACTCAATCGACTCTCCGATGCTCGCCTTTATATTGCGCCGCCTGATACAGGCTGTGATTGTCATGGTCACGGTGGCCTTCATCTCCTTCATGCTGTTCCAGTACGTGGGAGACCCTGTGGTGTTCCTGCTGGGCCAGGACGCCACCCCCGAGCAGATCCGCGAACTGCGCGCCTCGCTCGGTCTGGACAAGCCCTTTTTCGTGCAGTTCTGGCATTTTTTGGTCAACGCAGCCCAGGGCGAATTCGGCCTGAGCCTGCGCCAGGGTGCCAAGGTTTCGCGACTGATTGCAGAGCGCTTTCCCGCCACACTGGAGCTGGCTTTGGTGGCTGCTTTCCTGGCCCTGGTCATTGGCGTGCCCATGGGCGTGTATGCAGCCCTCAAGCGCGGCACCTTCACAAGCCAGCTGTTCATGACCATCTCACTGCTGGGCGTGTCGCTGCCAACGTTCTTGATCGGCATCCTGCTGATCCTGGTGTTCGCTGTCACCCTGGGCTGGTTCCCCAGCTTCGGGCGCGGTGAAGTGGTACAGATGGGATGGTGGAGCACGGGCCTGCTCAAGGCCAAGGGCTGGCACCACATCACGCTGCCTGCCATCACGCTGGCGATTTTCCAGCTCACGCTGATCATGCGGCTGGTGCGCGCAGAAATGCTGGAGGTGCTGCGCACCGACTACATCAAGTTCGCACGCGCCCGGGGCCTGTCCAATCGCGCCATTCACTTCGGCCATGCGCTCAAGAACACGCTGGTGCCCGTGATGACCATCACCGGCCTGCAGCTGGGTGGTCTGATTGCCTTCGCCATCATCACCGAGACCGTGTTCCAGTGGCCCGGCATGGGCCTGCTGTTCATCCAGGCCGTGACCTTTGCCGACATTCCGGTGATGGCCGCCTACCTGTGCTTGATTGCCTTGATCTTTGTGGTAATCAATCTGGTGGTGGACCTGTTGTATTTTGCGGTCGATCCTCGCCTGCGCGTAGGCAAGGCAGGAGGGCATTGAATGAACTCCCCCTTGAGTCGCTTCGCGCCATCCCCCCAAAGGGGGGACGCTCCCAGCGCGGCGGGGCGGCCCTTGCGCGGGAGCGCTGGCCTGTGCCGCGCCGGTTTTGCCGGCTGCTGGCGCTGCACGAGCTTTCGGGACGCCTGACATGCAGTCGCTTCGATACAAAGCCGGAGGCCGGGCGTTTGCGCACATCGCGCAGTACCACCCCGAGCTGACCGCGCTGCGCCGGGACCTGCACGCCCACCCTGAGCTGGGTTTCGAGGAGATCTACACCAGCACGCGCGTCAAAGAGGCCCTGAAGCTCTGCGGCGTGGACGAGATCCACGACGGCATTGGCCGCACAGGAGTCGTGGGCGTGATCCGCGGCCGCAGCACCTCCAGTGGCAGCATGGTCGGCCTGCGTGCCGACATGGATGCGCTGCCGCTGGCCGAGCACAACGATTTCTCCTGGAAGTCGTGCAAGCCGGGCCTCATGCATGGCTGCGGCCACGACGGCCACACCGCCATGCTGGTGGGGGCTGCGCGCTACCTGGCCGAGACCCGCAACTTCGACGGCACAGCCGTGCTCGTGTTTCAGCCGGGCGAAGAAGGTTTTGCTGGAGCCCGCGTCATGATGGAAGACGGGCTGTTTGACCGTTTCCCGGTGCAGTCCATCTACGCCATGCACAACTGGCCCGCGATGAAGCCCGGCACCGTGGGCATCAACTCCGGGCCCATGATGGCTGCGGCGGATCGCTTCACCATCGAGATCACGGGACGCGGCGGCCACGGTGCCCATGCCTACCAGACGGTGGACGTGCTGGTTGTGGCCGCGCACATCATTACGGCCGCGCAAAGCATCGTCTCGCGCAATGTGCGCCCCATTGAAAGCGCCGTGGTCAGCATCTGCGCCGCACAGGCTGGCGACCTGGGGGCCTTCAGTGTGCTGCCGGGCTCTGCCACCCTGGTGGGCACCGTGCGGACATTTGATCCGGTCGTGCAGGAGATGGTGGAAAAACGCCTCAAGGAGCTGTGCAACGCCATTGCCCTGGGCTTTGGCGCCACGGCCACGGTGCACTACGAGCGCATCTACCCGGCCACGATCAACAGCGAAAGCGAAGCCATCTTTGCCGGCGACGTGGCCGAATCCCTGCTGGGTGCCGACCATGTGGTGCGTGACCTGGAGCCCAGTATGGGGGCCGAGGACTTCGCCTTCATGCTCCAGACCCGCCCCGGTGCCTATCTGCGGATCGGCCAGGGCACAGGGGCCAGTGGCAGCGCCTTGCACAACAGCCGCTACGACTTCAACGACGACATCCTGCCCCTGGGCTCAGCGCTGCACGCCAGCCTTATCGAGCAGGCCATGCCTTTGGCGGCAGCTTGAAGCACCGTCCAACCAGCCTGCCCATTTGCACTACCGCGCCACGGCCCAACCCTTTCACCCCGCTTTCCCCAACCTGGAGGTTTCCATGAAATTCCATAAAAAAATCGCTCTGACCGCTCTCTTTACCGCGTTGGCGGCGGCGAGCCTGGTGGCCCAAGCTCAGACCATCCGCATCGCCAACCAGGGTGACTCGCTGTCGATGGACCCCCACTCGCTCAATGAGTCGCTGCAGCTGAGCGTCACCGGCAACGTCTATGAGCCGCTGGTCGGCCGCAACAAGGACCTGAGCCTGGCGCCTGCCCTGGCGACGAGCTGGAAGCAGACGTCGCCCACCGTGTGGCGTTTCGAGTTGCGCAAGGGCGTGCAATTCCACGACGGCACGCCGTTCACCGCCGACGACGTGGTGTTCAGCTTCGCTCGCACCCAGGTGGAGGGCTCGGACATGAAGAGCTACACCAACGACTTCAAGGAAGTGCGCAAGATCGACGACCACACGGTCGAGATCGAGACCAAGACCCCTTTCCCCATCCTTCCGGACGTGATCTCGCTCGTCTACATGATGAGCAAGAAGTGGTGCGAGACCAACCAAGCACTGGCACCCGTGGACCGTCGCAAGGGTATCGAGAACGCCGCCTCGTTCCGCGCCAACGGCACGGGTCCCTTCCGCCTGCGTGAGCGCCAGCCCAACGTGCGTTCGGTGTTCACACGCAACGGCAGCTACTGGGGCAAGATCGAAGGCAACGTCAGCGAAGTCGTTTTCACCCCCATCGGCAACGATGCGACCCGTGTGGCCGCCCTGCTGTCCGGCGAGGTGGACGTGATGGAGCCCGTGCCTGTGCAGGACATCGAGCGCGTGAACGGCGGCGCCAACACCCGTGCCATCACCGGCCCCGAACTGCGCACCATCTTCCTGGGCATGGACCAAAAGCGCGATGAGCTGCTGTACTCCAACGTCAAGGGCAAGAACCCGTTCAAGGACAAGCGTGTGCGCCAGGCGTTCTACCAGGCCATCGACATCGAAGGCATCAAGAAGACCGTGATGCGTGGTGCTTCCAATCCGTCAGCTCTGCTGGTGGGCCCTGGCATCAATGGCTTCCAGCCGGACGCGAAGCGTCTTCCTTATGACGTGGAAGCCGCCAAGAAACTCATGGCAGAAGCGGGCTACCCCAATGGCTTTGAAGTGGCCATGAACTGCCCGAACGACCGCTACGTGAACGATGGGCGCATCTGCCAGACCGTGGCCGCCAACCTCTCGCGCATCAACGTCAAGGTCAACCTGCAGGCCGAAACCAAGGGCACCTACTTCCCCAAGGTGCTGCGCCGCGACACCAGCTTTTACATGCTGGGCTGGACACCCGCCACCTACGACTCGCACAACGCGCTCAATGCCCTCATGCGCTGCGTTGACGATAAGGGTGCTGGTCAGTTCAACCTTGGTGCCTATTGCAACCCCAAGGTGGATGAGCTGACACTCAAGATCCAGGCCGAGACCGACAAGGTCAAGCGCAACGCGATGATCAAGGAAGTCTTCGATCTGCACGCGGCCGATGTGGGCCACATTCCGCTGCACCAGCAAGCGCTGGCCTGGGGCGTGGGCAAGAACGTCAAGCTCGTGCAGATGGCCGACAACTTCATGCACTTCAAGTGGATGAGCATCACCAAGTAAGAAGGGGCACAGAAGCCCCTACGTTAGTCGATCGCAGAGAAAAGAGAGAACGACCGGTTCTTTGAAAGTCCACGCCAACGCAGGGCCGCTACCCGGGCTCTGCGTTGGTGCTTGTTTACTGGTTTCCCACAATGAAAACAACCCTTGCCCGCTGGTTTGACAGCGATATCGGCTACAGCTTCCGCACATCGCCCATGGCGATGGTGGCCGCTGCCATCGCGCTGATCTGTGTGTTCTGTTCGGTGTTTGCCGGATGGGTCGCACCCCACAACCCCTTTGACCTGGCCACGCTCGAACTCAGCGACGCGCGGCTGCCTCCGGCCTGGAGCGCCGAAGGCTCCATGAAGTACCCCCTGGGCACCGACGACCAGGGCCGGGACATCCTTTCAGCGCTCATTTATGGTGCGCGCATTTCCCTCGTGGTGGGCCTTGCCTCCGTGGTGCTCTCCGTGGTGGTGGGCGTGGCGTTTGGCCTGCTGGCCGGCTTTCGCGGCGGCTGGATCGATGCCGTGCTCATGCGCCTGTGCGACGTGATGCTGTCGTTCCCCGCCATCCTGGTGGCGCTGCTGATTGCGGGTGTGGGTCGTGCGCTGTTCCCCAACGCGCACGAGTCGCTGGCGTTTGGTGTGCTGATCATCTCCATCTCGCTCACGGGCTGGGTGCAGTACGCGCGCACGGTGCGCGGCTCCACCCTGGTCGAGCGCAACAAGGAATACGTGCAGGCTGCCCGCGTGACAGGCGTCTCGCCCCTGCGCATCATGCGCAAGCACGTGCTGCCCAACGTCATGGGCCCCGTGATGGTGCTGGCCACCATTCAGGTGGCCACGGCCATCATCACCGAGGCCACGCTGTCCTTCCTGGGCGTGGGCGCACCGCCCACCTCGCCTTCGCTGGGCACGCTGATCCGCATCGGCAACGACTACCTGTTCTCCGGAGAATGGTGGATCACCGTGTTCCCCGGTGCCATGCTGGTGCTGATCGCCCTGAGTGTGAACTTGCTCGGCGACTGGTTGCGTGATGCCCTCAATCCGCGCCTGCGTTGAACAAGAACAAGAAAAGCGATATCCCCATGAGTCTCCTAGAAGTCAAAAACCTCGTTGTCGAATTCCCGGGCCGTCGCGGTACCCTGCGCGCCCTGGACGACATTTCCTTCTCCATTGCACCCGGCGAGATCCTGGGCGTGGTGGGGGAGTCCGGCGCGGGCAAATCGCTCACTGGCGCTGCCATCATCGGCCTGCTGGAGCCCCCGGGCCGCGTGGCATCTGGCCAGATCCTGCTGGAGGGCCAGCGCATCGACAACCTGAGCAACGAGGAAATGCGCCACATCCGTGGCCGCCGCATCGGCGCGATCTTTCAAGACCCGCTGACCTCGCTGAACCCGCTGTACACAGTGGGCCGACAGCTCACTGAAACCATCCTGGCCCACCTGCCGGTCACGCCCGCCGAGGCCCGTCAGCGTGCCATTGCGCTGCTGCAAGACACTGGCATTCCGGCCGCTGCAGAGCGCATCGACCACTACCCGCACCAGTTCTCCGGTGGCATGCGCCAGCGCGTAGTGATTGCCCTGGCCCTGGCGGCCGAGCCCAAGCTCATCGTGGCCGATGAGCCCACCACGGCGCTCGACGTGTCCATCCAGGCGCAGATCATCACGCTGCTGAAAAACATCTGCAAATCGCGCGGTGCCGCGGTGATGCTGATCACCCACGACATGGGCGTGATCGCCGAGACCTGCGACCGCGTGGCCGTGCTGTATGCCGGGCGCGTGGCCGAGATCGGCCCCGTGCACGACGTCATCAACAAGCCCTCGCACCCGTACACCAGCGGCCTCATGGCCTCCATCCCCGACATGACGGTGGACCGTGAACGCCTGAACCAGATCGACGGCGCCATGCCCCGTCTGAACGCCATTCCCCAGGGCTGTGCCTACAACCCGCGCTGCCCCCAGACTTTTGACCGCTGCATGACTGATCGCCCCGACCTGATGGACGCAGGCTCCACCCGCGCCGCCTGCTGGCTGCACGCTGGTGCCACGACAAAAACCGAGGTGACCGCATGAGCGCAGCAATGAAAAGCAAGGCTTTGGTGCAGGCGCACGACCTGGCCAAGACTTTTGACGTGTCCGCCCCCTGGCTCAACCGCGTGATCGAGCGCAAGCCCCGCACGCTGCTGCATGCGGTGGACGGCGTGAGTTTCGAGATCGAAAAAGGCAAGACCCTGGCCCTGGTGGGTGAGTCCGGCTGCGGCAAAAGCACCGTGGCGCGCCTGCTGGTGGGTTTGTACGAGCCCACACGCGGCGGCCTCACGTTTGACAACCAGGATGCGCACGCCGCCTTCAAGGGCAACGACGCCAAGGCCATGCGCCGCCGCATCCAGATGATCTTCCAGGACCCGTATGCCAGCCTGAACCCCCGCTGGCTGGTCGAAGACATCATTGGCGAGCCGCTCAAGGAGCATGGCCTCATCACCGACAAGGCTGAGCTCAAGCAGCGCGTGGGTGAACTGCTCAAGTCCGTGGGCCTGTCGCCGCTGGACATGGTGAAATACCCGCACCAGTTCTCCGGCGGCCAGCGTCAGCGCATCTCCATCGCGCGCGCCTTGGCCACCGAGCCCGAGTTCCTGGTGTGCGACGAGCCGACGAGTGCACTTGACGTGTCGGTGCAGGCCCAGGTGCTCAACATCATGAAGGACCTGCAGCGCGAGCGGCATCTCACCTACCTGTTCATCAGCCACAACCTGGCCGTGGTGCGCCACGTCAGCGACCAGGTCGGCGTGATGTACTTGGGCCGCCTGGTGGAGCTGGCCGACAAACACACGTTGTTTGACACGCCCCGCCACCCGTACACACGCATGCTGCTCGATGCCATCCCCAAGATGCACGACACCGGCAAGGCCCGCACCCCCGTGCAGGGCGAGGTGCCCAACCCGCTGAACCCACCACCCGGTTGCGCCTTCAACCCCCGCTGCCCGCATGTGAACGACCGCTGCCGCACCGAGCGCCCCCAGCTCAAGAGCATTGGTGGCATCCGCATTGCGTGCCATGCGGTGGAGGAAGGGCGGATCTGATGCCAGCCGCCACGCGGGTTTGCTGACGCGCGGCGGAGGGACTCATCCGGCATTGCTACTGTCGCAGTAGCGATTGCTATCAATAAAATAGCTGCTAGCGCAATGAATACCTGCGCTTGCGGCTATTTTTTCTTGTAAACGCGCAGAAGATGCTCATCCTGGCTCCGCAGTCACTCCTTGGCCGGCTGCCGGCAGGGCCCGCCCCAGCAGGTAGTCAATGCAGGTGCGCACCGCACGCGTCTGGTGGCGGTTGGGCATGTAGAGCATGAACATCTGGGTGCCAAAAATGCTCAACCGCCAGTCGTCCAGCGTGGTCAGCACTTCCCCACTGGACACGGCGTCCTGCACCACGTAATCCGGTACCAGCCCTACGCCCAGCCCTGCCAGGATGCCTTGGCGCAGAAACGGAAAATGCTCCGAAATGAGGGTGGGCTCCAGCAGGGCTTCCTGGCGCTGGTCACCCCGGTACCCGCGCAGGCGCAGCTGCTTGCCCACCACCCCTGCGGTGATCACCGGCGCGGCCTGCAGCGCTTCAAAGCTTTGGGGCAGCCCATGCGCCTCGGCGTACCCCCGCGATGCGCAGGCGATGTAGCGCACGCTGCCTAGGTCGCGCGCCACCAGCGTGGGTGGGGGCTCGGGCATCACGCGGATGGCGATGTCCACCTCATCGCGGATGAGGTCGTCCACCCGATTTTCAAAGCGCACATCCAGCACGATGCCAGGGTACAGCCGCTTGAAGTCGATCAGCCAGTCTGACATCACCATCTGCCCGTAGCCACTGGGCACGCTCAGGCCCACGCGGCCCTGCAGGCCCTGGCCCAGCGTGGCAATGGTCTCGCGCGCAGCCAGCATCTCGTTCTGAATGGCGCGGCCATGGGCATACAGGCGCAGGCCCACCTCGGTGGGCTCCACCCGGCGCGTGGTGCGGCGCACCAACTGCACACCCACTGACTTTTCGAGCTGGTGCAGGTGGTAGCTGACGTTGGCACGGGACATCTTCAGGTTGCGGGCGGCCTGGCTGAGGTTGCCGGCATCGAGGATGTCGACCAGCACGGTGAGGGAGGTGAGTTCCATTGAACAGGGAGGCGGCACGTGATGCCGTTGCGGTGGTATTTGTCAAAAGGCGTTTGACAGTCTGTCAACAGGCTATGTAATTGTCAAGATAACTTCACGCATCAACAATCACCGAGTCATTCACAGGCAGTCAATAGCCATCGACCAGGAGACTTTCCAGCATGGGCGCCGCCATTCCCGCATCTTCCGTTGTCACCACCGCGCTGCAGGGCGATGTGCTTGTCGTCACCATCGACAACCCACCCGTCAACGCCCTGGGCGCCGCCGTGCGCCAGGGCCTGTTGGCCGCCATGCAGCAGGCGCAGGCCGACGCCGCCGTGGCGGCCGTGCTGCTGGTGGGCGCTGGCAAGGCCTTCATTGCCGGGGCGGATATCCGCGAATTCGGCAAGCCACCGGTTGCCCCCATCCTGCCCGAGGTCTGCCGCGCCATCGAAAACCTGAACAAGCCCGTGGTGGCCGTGCTGCACGGTGCGGCGCTGGGCGGCGGTCTCGAAGTGGCTCTGTCAGCCCATTACCGCCTGGCATTGCCTGCCGCTACGCTGGGCCTGCCCGAGGTGAACCTGGGCCTGCTGCCCGGCTCGGGAGGCACCCAGCGCGCCCCGCGCTTGATGGGCGTGCAGGCGGCCACCACCCTCATGCTCAGCGGCCAGCCCCTCAAAGCGCAGGCCGCGCTGCAGGCAGGTCTGGTCGATAAGCTGGTGGAAGGCCCCGACCCGCTGGCCGCAGGCCTGGCCTACGTGCGCGAACTGCTGGCTGCCAACGCCCCCGTGCGCCGCACGCGTGACCTGGCCATTGCCGAGCCGCAGGCTGCGCTGGCCTGGCTGGACGCACAGAAGGCCGAGACCGCCAAAAAGTCGCGCGGCCTGTTCTCTCCCCTCAAGATCATCGAATGCGTGCAGGCAGCACTGCAGCTGCCTTTTGACGAAGGCATGGCCCGCGAACGTGCGCTGTTCATGGAATGCATCGACAGCCCGCAACGCGCCGGGCTCATCCACGCCTTTTTTGCCGAGCGTGAAGTGGTCAAGGTGCCCGAGGCCCAGGCCGCGCAGCCACGTCCCGTGGCCAGCATCGCCGTCATCGGCGGCGGCACCATGGGCGCGGGCATTGCCGTGGCGGCCCTCGATGCCGGCTTGCCCGTCACCATGATCGAGCGTGATGCCGAGTCCATCGCCCGTGGCCGCGCCAATGTCGAGAAGGTCTACAACGCCCTGGTCGCCAAAGGCCGCATGACCGACGCAGCGAAGGTCGCCGTGATGGCGCGCTACACCGGCAGCACCAGCTATGCCGACATCGCCCAGGTGGACCTCGTGATCGAGGCCGTGTTTGAAGACATCGAGGTCAAGAAGACCGTGTTCCGCGAGCTGGACCGCGTGTGCAAGCCCGGCGCGGTGCTGGCCACCAACACGTCCTACCTCGACATCGACGCCATCGCCGCCGCCACCGGCCGCCCTCAGGACGTGATCGGCCTGCACTTCTTCAGCCCCGCCAACATCATGAAGCTGCTGGAGATCGTGGTGCCCGCCAAGGTCGCGCCCGATGTGGTGACCACGGCGTTTGAGCTGGCCAAAAAACTCAAAAAGGTGCCTGTGCGCGCCGGTGTGTGCGACGGCTTCATCGGCAACCGCATTCTGGCCGTGTACAAGCAGGCCGCCGACTACCTGCTGGAAGACGGTGCCAGCCCGTATGAGATCGACGCCGCCGTGCGCGGCTTCGGTTTTGCCATGGGCCCCTTCCAGGTGACGGACCTCGCCGGTGGCGACATTGGCTGGGCCACCCGCAAGCGCCGCGCTGCCACGCGCGACCCCAAGGTCCGCTACGTGGAAATTGCCGACCGCATCTGCGAGCGCGGCTGGTTTGGGCAGAAGACGGGGCGCGGTTTTTACCTCTACCCCGAAGGCGCCCGCACGGGCCAGCCCGACCCTGAAGTGCTGGCCATTGTGGATGCCGAGCGGGCCAAGAAGGGCGTCAGCCCCCGCAGCTTCACTGCCGACGAGATCATGCACCGCTACATGGCCGCCATGGTCAACGAAGGGGCCAACGTGGTGCACGAGGGCATTGCCCTGCGCCCGCTGGATGTGGATGTGACCTTTGTGGCGGGCTACGGCTTTCCGCGCCACCGGGGCGGCCCGATGAAGTGGGCCGACATGATGGGCCTGCCCAAGGTGCTGGCCGACATCGAGGCCTTTGCCAAGGAAGACCCGCTGTTCTGGAAGCCGTCGCCCTTGCTGGTGCAGTTGGTGCGGGAGGGGCGCAACTTTGACAGCCTGAACCAGGCTGAAAAGCGCTGATCCCGCCTCTCTAGGCGATTTTCTCAGTCCCATCGAATTCAAATCATTTTGGCCGCTACCGCTTGATCAATAAGCGCAAGCAGCTACCAAATAAGGAGCAAATCATGCGTGAAGCCGTCATCGTTTCCACCGCCCGCACCCCGCTGACCAAGTCGCACCGTGGCGAGTTCAATGCCACACCCGGCCCGCAGCTGGCGGCCTTTTCCGTCAAGGCGGCGGTGGAGCGCTCGGGCATCGACCCCGAGTTGATCGAAGACCTGGTGATGGGCTGTGGCTACCCCGAGGGCATCACCGGCAAGAACATTGGCCGCCAGACCGCGCTGCGTGCGGGCTTGCCCCTGTCGGTGGCGGGTATGGTGGCCAGCCGCTTTTGCGCGTCGGGCCTGCAGTCGGTGGCGATTGCCGCAGGCCGCATCGTGGCCGAAGGCGTGCCCGCCATGGTGGCGGGCGGGGTGGAAAGCATCTCGGCCATCCGCCCCGGCAACCCGGCAGACATCGACCCCTGGCTGCAAGAGCACAAGCCCGACCTCTACATGGCCATGATCGACACCGCTGACATCGTGGCCCGCCGCTACGGCATCAGCCGTGAAGACCAAGACCTGTTTTCGCTGCAAAGCCAGCAACGCACCGCCGCCGCGCAGCAGGCGGGGGTGTTTGCTGACGAGATCGTGCCCTGCATCACGCGCATGATGGAAAAGAACAAGGAGACCGGCGAGGTCACCTACCGCGAAGTGACCGCCACGCACGACAACTGCAACCGCGCCAATACCACGCTGGAAGGCCTGGCCAAGCTGGAGCCGGTGAAGGGCCCTGGCCAGTTCATCACCGCAGGCAATGCCTCGCAACTGTCCGACGGCTCCAGCGCCTGCGTGCTCATGGAAGCGAAAGAAGCCGAGCGCCGGGGCCTGCAGCCTCTGGGTGCATTCCGCGGCTTTGCTGTGGCCGGTTGCGAGCCCGACGAGATGGGCATTGGCCCCGTGTTTGCGGTGCCCAAGCTGCTGGCGCGCCACGGCCTCACGGTGCAGGACATTGACCTGTGGGAGATGAACGAAGCCTTTGCCTCGCAGGCCCTGTACTGCCAGCGCCGCCTGGGCATCCCGTCCGAGCGGCTGAACGTGAACGGCGGGGCGATTGCCATTGGCCACCCCTTTGGCATGACCGGCGCGCGCCTGGTGGGTCACCTGCTGCTCGAAGGCCGCCGCCGCAAGGCCAAGTACGGCGTGGTGACGATGTGCATTGCAGGCGGCATGGGCGCTGCAGGCCTTTTTGAAATTTTCTGACCCAGCGCCACACCAGCGAACTCTGAACACTGCAAGCGACCCGATATGGACCTGAATTTCACCCCCGAAGAAGAAGCCTTCCGCGCCGAGGTGCAGGCTTTCTTGAAAGCCAAGCTGCCCGAACGCATTGCCACCAAGGTCAAGGCCGGGCAGCGCCTGTCCAAGGCCGACCAGGACGAGTGGCACGCCATCCTGAACGAGCGCGGCTGGCTGGCCAACCACTGGCCCAAGGAATACGGTGGCCCCGGCTGGGGTGCGGTCGAGAAGTTCATTTTCGACACCGAATGCGCCCTGGCCGGTGGCCCGCGCATCGTACCCTTTGGGGTGAACATGCTGGGCCCCGTGCTCATCAAGTTTGGCAACGAGGCGCAAAAAAAATACTGGCTGCCGCGCATCCTGAGCGGCGAGGACTGGTGGTGCCAGGGCTACTCCGAACCCGGCGCGGGCTCGGACCTGGCTTCGGTCAAGACCACGGCAGTGCGAGTCACTGACGAAACAGGCGACCACTACATCGTCAATGGCCAGAAGACCTGGACCACCCAGGGCCAGCACGCCAACATGATCTTCTGCCTGGTACGCACCGACCGCGAGGCCAAGGCCCAGTCGGGCATCAGCTTCTTGCTGGTGGACATGAAATCGCCCGGCGTGGAGCTGCGCCCCATCCGCACCCTGGATGGCGACAAGGAAGTCAACGAGGTGTTCTTCACCGACGTGAAGGTGCCGGTAGAAAACCTGGTGGGCGAGGAAAACAAGGGCTGGACCTACGCCAAGTATTTGCTGACCTACGAGCGCACCGGCATTGCAGGCGTGGGCTTTTGCATTGCCGCACTGGCCAAGCTCAAGGTGGTGGCCGCCAAGGTGATGAAGAACGGCCAGCCGCTGGACCAGGACCCGCTGTTTGCCGCCCGCATGGCCCAGGTTGAGATTGACCTGGAGAACATGAAGACCACCAACCTGCGCGTGATTGCCGCCGTGGCCGGTGGCGGCGTGCCGGGGGCGGAAAGCTCGATGCTCAAGATCCGTGGCACCGAAATCCGCCAGGAGATCCTCTCGCTCATCCGCCGTGCGGTGGGCCCGTACGCGCTGCCCTTCATCGAAGAAGCGCAGTACGAAGGCTATGCCGACGAACCCGTGGGCCCGAAAGAGGCGGCCACGGCCGCCGCCAACTACTTCAACTACCGCAAGCTGTCGATCTTTGGCGGCTCCAATGAAATTCAGAAGAACATCATTTCCAAAATGATCCTTGGTTTGTGAGGCCGCTGCGATGAACTTTGAACATACCGAAGACCGCCGCATGCTGGCGGACACCTTGAACCGTTTTGTGGCCGAGCAGTACGGGATCGAAATCCGCAACCACATCGCCTACGGCGACAGCGGCATGGACGCAGCGCTGTGGGGCCGCTTTGCGGAGCTGGGTGCGATTGGCGCGCTGTTCCCCGAGGCCGATGGCGGCTTTGGCGGCGCGGGCTTTGACGTGGCCGTGGTGTTTGAAGCCCTGGGCGCAGGCCTGGTGGTGGAGCCCTTTGTGGGCGCATTGGTGGTGGGCCGGGGACTGGGCCTGGCGGGCAGCGCTGCGCAAAAGGAACACATTGCCAGCATCATCGACGGCAGCACCGTGGCCACACTGGCGCATGAGGAACCCGGCGCGCACTATGCCCAGAACCGAGTGACCACCCGCGCCGTGCGCAGTGGCGATGGCTGGCTGCTGACGGGCCACAAGGCCGTGGTGTTGCATGGTGACCAGGCGCAGATGCTGCTGGTCAGTGCCCGCACAGCGGGCGCTGTGGACGATGAAGACGGCATCTCGCTGTTCCTGGTGCCCGCCGATACCGCAGGCCTGAGCCGCCGTGGCATGGGGCGCATCGATGGCGGCCGTGTGGCAGAAGTCAGCTTGCAGAATGTGCAGGTGGGTGCCGATGCACTGCTGGGCACTGAAGGGCAGGGCTTTGCCACGCTGGAACATGCCGTGGGCTGGGGCATTCTGGCCGTGTGCGCCGAGGCGCTGGGCGCCATGGATGTGGCCAAGAAGCACACGCTGGAATACCTGCAAACGCGCAAGCAGTTTGGTGTGCCCATTGGCAGCTTTCAGGCCCTGCAGCACCGCATGGCCGACCTGCTGCTGGAAGTGGAGCAGGCGCGCTCTGCAGTCATCAACGCAGCGGCCGCGATGGACAGCACCGACCGCACCGAGCGCGAGCGCGCGCTGTCGGCCGCCAAGGTCACCATGGGCCGCATCGGAGCGTTGGTGGCTGAAGAAAGCATTCAGCTGCACGGCGGCATTGGCATGACGTGGGAGCTGCCCCTGTCCCACTACGCCAAGCGCCTCGTTATGGTGGACCACCAGTTTGGCGATGAAGACCACCACCTGGCGCGCTTTATCGCGCTGGGTCGGAGCTGAAGCCATGGAGCAGCCACTGCCTCTGCTGCAACGCCGTGAGGGCGCGGTGCTCGTGCTCTCCAACAACAACCCTGCCGCGCGCAATGCGCTGTCGCCCGCGTTCTATGCAGCGCTGACCGAGGCACTGGCACAGGCCGAGGCCGACCCCACCGTGGGCGCCATCGTGCTCACGGGTGAAGGCGGGCACTTTTGCGCGGGCGGCGACCTGCGCCAGTTGGCCAAGCGGCGCGAGCTGCCCGTGGAAGAGCGCCGCGCCAAGCTCGAAGGCCTGCACGACCTGATCCGCACCGTGCGCGATTGCCGCAAGCCGGTCATTGCCGCGGTGGAGGGCGCTGCGGCGGGCGCCGGCCTGTCGCTGGCGCTGGCCTGCGACATGCTGGTGGCTGCGCGCAATGCCGTGTTCTCGGTCGCGTATGTGAAGGTGGGCCTCACGCCCGACGGCGGTGCTACCGCCTTCCTGGCCGAGTTTGTGTCCCGCCAGGTGTTGACCGAGCTGTGCCTCACGGGCGAACGCATCTCGGG
This sequence comes from Acidovorax sp. FG60, assembly GCF_057808995.1. Taxonomy (NCBI): domain Bacteria; kingdom Pseudomonadati; phylum Pseudomonadota; class Betaproteobacteria; order Burkholderiales; family Comamonadaceae; genus Acidovorax; species Acidovorax sp. FG60. Next base: position 13,351 of record NZ_JBMDJC010000018.1, on the reverse strand, counting down.
TGAGCGGCTGCATGCGCTCGGCCCCGTCAACCGCCTGGCCGAGCCGGGCGAGGCACTCGCCCAGGCCGTGGCCCTGGCTGCGCAAGTTGCCACCGGGCCTGACACCGCGATGGCGAACATCAAGGCCCTGTGCCGCAGCGCCTATGTGCAGCCGCTGGCTGACCAGCTGGAGCTTGAGGCACAGCTGATGGTGCTGTCACAGGCCACCGAAGAATCCCGCGAAGGCATCGCTGCGTTTCTGGAAAAGCGCCCGGCCGATTTCGCACGCTTGCGCCAGGCTCCTGCCACTGCCGCTACCCAACCCGACACTACGAAATGACCACTACAACACCGACACCCCCGCTGCCCGAGGGCATGGACTTCCCGCTCGACGGCGTGCGCGTGCTCGACCTCTCGCGCGTGTTTGCCGGGCCGCTGTGTGGCCAGGTGCTGGCCGACTTTGGCGCTGACGTCATCAAGGTGGAGCACCCCGGCCGGGGCGACGACACCCGCGACTGGGGCATGCGCATCGGCAAGACCGAGACCACCTACTACAACAGCATGAACCGCAACAAGCGGTCCATCACGGTGGATTTGCAGACGCCCGAAGGCGTGAAGATCATCCGCGATTTGCTGCCGCAGTGCGATGTGGTGATCCAGAACTTCAAGACCGGTGGTGCCGAGAAGCTGGGCCTGGGCTACGAGCAGCTTAAGGCCATCAAGCCCGACCTCATCTACTGCTCGGTGGCGGGCTACGACAGTTCCGGCCCCGAGGCCAAGCGACCCGGCTACGACCTGGTGATTCAAGGCGAGGCCGGGCTGATGGCGCTGAACGGCGAGGCCAGCCAGCCACCGCTGAAGTTCGGCGTGGCTGCCGTGGACATGATGACCGGCATGTACGCGGCGCAGGCCGTGCTGGCCGCGCTGTTTCGCCGCAGCACTACGGGCAAGGGCCGCCACATCGAAATGGCGCTGTACGACTGCGGCCTAATGATCACCGGCTACTACGGGCTCGACGCCATGCTGCTGGGCCACGACCCGCAGCGCTACGGCAATGCCCACCCGTCCATCGTGCCCTACGGCATGTTCGAGGCACAGGATGGTCCGCTCATCATCGCCGTGGGCAACAACAGCCAGTTCGACAAGTTCTGCCGCCAGGTGGTGATGCGTCCGGATATCGTCGAAGACCCACGTTACGCCACCAATGTCGAGCGTGCCCGCAATCGACTGACCCTGTTGCCCCAGATGAAGGCGCTGATCGCCAGCTTCCCGCGTGATGTGCTTCTCGAACGCCTGAGCGCTGCTGGCATCCCTTGCGGCAGGGTGGCCGGCCTGCACGAGGCGCTGACCAGCGAGCGTACGCGCCGCGGCGGCCTGCTGCAGGAAATGCCCCACCCCGTGGCGGGCACTACGCATGTGTTCGCGCCGCCTTATCGACTCGATGGGCAGCGCCTGCCCATCCGCAACGCCCCGCCCACGCTGGGCGCCGCCACGCGGGAGGTGCTGCAGCAACTGCTGCAGCTGCCCGAGGCAGAGCTTGAAGCCCTGCGCGACAAGGGCGTGCTCACGCTTCCATCGCTCTAAATACTATAAAAATAATAGCTTCAATCGCTTGTTAGGTAAGCGCTAGAGCAAATTTCAACCTCAACCAGGAGACAAACATGAACATCACCCGCATTCACCGCCGCCGCGTCCTGCAGGGCTTGGCCGCCTTGGCCAGCACCGGCCTGCTGGGTTCCGCACTGGCCCAGTCGGGCAAAGATGCCTGGCCCAGCAAGCCCATCAAGCTGATCGTGCCCTACCAGGCCGGTGGCGCCACCGACATCACCGCCCGCACGCTGGGCGAGAAGCTCTCGGCCCGCCTGGGCCAGCCCGTGTTGGTAGACAACCGTGGCGGCGCCGGCGGTGTGACCGGCACCGACCAGGCGCTCAAGTCACCGGCCGACGGTTACACGCTGCTGGTGTCGCTGGGTACCACCATGCTGATCAACCAGTACCTGTACGAGCGCCTGCCGTACCAGCCGCAAAAGGACCAGGCCCTCATCACGCAGATCGCCCTGGCTCCGGTGGTGCTGCTGGTGCATCCGCAGCTGCCGGTGTCCACCGCGGCCGAGCTGATGAGCTATATCGACCGCAACAAGGGCAAGGTCGCCTACGGCTCGTGGGGCATGGGCTCGTATGCCCACCTGGCTGGCGCCTGGCTGTCCGACAAGCACAAGGCCGACATGAATCATGTGGCCTACAGGGGCGAGGCGCCCATGCTGCAGGACCTGGTGGGCGGGCAGTTGCAAATGGCATTTGCCAGCCTGCAGTCGGCCCGGCCGTACATTGATTCCGGCCGCCTCAAGCCGCTGGCCGTGACGGGCACCCAGCGCATGGATGCGCTTCCCAAGCTGGCCACCATGGCCGAGCAGGGCATCAAGGACGAGGTGTTCCAGGTGACAGGCTGGTTGGGCATGAGCGCCCCGGCCAACACCCCGCCGGAGGTCGTGGCCCGCCTGGGCCGCGAGCTGCAGGCCGTGATTGCGCTGCCTGAGGTGCGTGAGCGCATCCAGCAGATGGGTTTCATCCCCGTCGGCAGCAGCCCCGAACAGTTCGGCGCCCAGTTCAAAAAAGATGCACCCGTCTGGGAGCGCGTGGTCAAGGTGTCCGGCGCCAAGCTGGACTGATGCAACCCCTCCAACAACCTGAGCCCGTTTTGACCCCAATGTTTGTCTCTCGCACCTTCGCAGCCCGCCGCGCCGTGCTGGCCGTGTCCGCCGCTCTGGCGGCCAGCGCCCTGTGGGGCGCGGCCTCGGCCCACGCGCAAGCGTGGCCCACCAGGATGATCAAGCTGGTGGTGCCCTTCCCGGCAGGCGGCCCTACCGATACTGCCTCGCGCATCGTGGGCCAACGCCTGGCCGAACGGCTGGGCCAGCCCGTGGTGGTGGAAAACCGTGCAGGTGCTTCGGGCTCCATCGCTGCCGCCCAGGTGGCCAAGAGCCCGGCCGACGGCTACACGCTGATGATGCTGGCCACGCCCACGCTGCTGGCGCCGCACCTGTACAAGAAGGCGGGCTACGACACGGTGAAAGACTTCACGCCCGTGGCCACGGTGTACGACCTGCCCATCGTCGTGGTGGTCAATCCTGCCCAGATGCCTTCTGTGACCGATCTGCAAAAGCTCATTACCCATGCCAAGGCCCGTCCAGGTCAGCTCAACTACACCAGCTCAGGTGCGGGCAGCTTTGGCCATTTGAGCATGGAGCTGCTCAAGCAGATGGGGGGCTTTGAAATGCAGCACATTCCCTACAAAGGGGGCGTGCCCGCCATTACCGACACCATCGGCGGCCAGGTGCCGCTGATGTACGCCGACCTGGTGGCTGCGCTACCGCACATCCAGACGGGGAAGCTGCGCGCCATCGCAGTAGGGTCGCCCCAGCGCGTTGCCATGCTGCCCGATGTCAATACCATCGCCGAGCAGGGCTTCAAGGGCTACGAGGCCGTCTCGTGGGGTGGTCTGCTGGCGCCGCCCGGTACGCCCAAAGCCGTGGTGGACCGCATCGCAACCGAGGTGCAGCAAATCCTGGCCGAGAAGGACACGCAGGACAAGTTGTTGACTGCAGGCGCCATCGCTGCATACCAAGCGCCCGACAAGATGGCCCGCCGCATTCAGCAGGACTACGTCAAGTGGGGTACTGTGATCCGTGACAAGGGCATCTCGAACGAGTAAGCCTGCGCACCCGCACTCCCACAACAAAAATCAAGGAAAACAATCCCATGAAAGTTCTCGTCCCTGTCAAGCGCGTGGTGGACTACAACGTGAAGGTCCGCGTCAAATCGGACAACACGGGTGTAGACATCGCCAACGTGAAGATGAGCATGAACCCCTTTGACGAAATCGCCGTTGAAGAGGCCGTGCGCCTGAAAGAAAAAGGCCTGGTGACCGAAGTCATCGCAGTTTCCTGCGGCGTGGCCCAGTGCCAGGAAACCCTGCGCACTGCCATGGCCATTGGGGCCGACCGCGCCATCCTGGTCGAGACCGACGTCGAGCTGCAGCCCCTGGCCGTTGCCAAGATCCTCAAGGCCCTGGTCGACAAAGAACAGCCTTCTCTCATCATCCTGGGCAAGCAAGCCATCGACGACGACGCCAACCAGACCGGCCAGATGCTCGCGGCCCTGGCCGACCTGCCCCAGGCCACGTTCGCCAACAAGGTTGAACTGTCGGCCGACAAGGTCAGCGTGACGCGTGAAGTGGACGGCGGCCTGGAAACCCTGCAGCTGTCGCTGCCAGCGGTCATCACCACCGACCTGCGCCTGAACGAGCCCCGCTACGTCACCTTGCCCAACATCATGAAGGCCAAGAAAAAGCAGCTCGATACAGTCAAGCCCGAAGACCTCGGCGTGGACGTAGCGCCGCGCCTCAAGACCCTCAAAGTCACCGAGCCCGCCAAGCGCGGTGCTGGCATCAAGGTGGCCGACGTGGCCGCTCTGGTCGAGAAACTCAAGAACGAAGCGAAGGTGATCTAAATGTCGGTACTCGTTATTGCTGAACACAACAACGCGTCCGTCAAGGGCGCCACGCTGAACACCGTGACGGCCGCTGTGGCCTGCGGTGGCGACGTGCACGTGCTGGTGGCTGGCCACAACGCCGGTGCAGCCGCCGCCGCAGCCGCCCAGATCGCCGGCGTCGCCAAGGTCATCCACGCCGACGCCCCTGGCCTGGAACACGGCCTGGCCGAGAACGTGGCCGCGCAAGTGCTCGCCATCGCAGGCAACTACAGCCACATCCTGTTCCCCGCCACCGCCAGCGGCCGCAACGTGGCCCCCCGCGTGGCCGCCAAGCTGGACGTGGCGCAGGTCAGCGACATCACCAAGGTGATTTCTGCCGACACCTTCGAGCGCCCCATCTACGCCGGCAACGCCATTGCCACCGTGCAAAGCGCCGACAGCGTAAAGGTCATCACCGTGCGCGCCACGGGCTTTGACGCCGCAGCCGCCACGGGCGGTTCCGCAGCCGTTGAAACCGCCGCAGCCACCGCAGACGCTGGCAAGAGCAGCTTCATGGGCAGCGAAATCGCCAAGAGCGACCGCCCCGAACTCACGGCCGCCAAGATCATCGTCTCCGGTGGCCGAGCCCTCGGCAGCAAGGAAAAGTTCGACGAAGTGATGACGCCGCTGGCCGACAAGCTGGGCGCCGCTTTGGGTGCCAGCCGGGCCGCAGTGGACGCAGGCTACGCCCCCAACGACTGGCAAGTGGGCCAGACCGGCAAGATCGTGGCGCCGCAGCTGTACATCGCAGCGGGTATCTCTGGCGCCATCCAGCATTTGGCGGGCATGAAGGACTCCAAGGTGATCGTGGCGATCAACAAGGACCCTGAGGCGCCGATCTTCAGCGTGGCCGACTATGGGCTGGAGGCGGATCTGTTCACGGCTGTGCCGGAGCTGGTGAAGGCGCTGTAGGAGCAGCGCATACGGAGCAAGGCATCCGGCACCGCGATTCGGGTGCTATTGAAAACATAGCTGTTTGCGCCTGATTGGAAAGCGCTACAGCCTGTTTTGACTAAAAAAGACCAAGGAGACAAGACCATGAACGCTTCCCTTTCCCGCCGCCGTGTCGTGCAAGCCGCTGGCGCAGCGCTGGCCAGCGCTGCCCTGCCCGCGCTGGCACAAACGGCCTGGCCGAGCAAGCCGATCAAGATCATCGTGCCCTACACGGCGGGCGGGTTTACCGACCAGATGGCGCGTCTGCTGACTTTGGGCCTGCAAAAGCAGTTCGGTCAGTCGGTTGTCATCGACAACAAGCCCGGCGCCAACAGCATCATCGGCGTGGATGCTGTCGCCAAGTCCACTCCGGACGGTCACACCTTTGGCGTGGTCATTCCGGCCTTTACCGCCAACACCACGCTCTACCCCAAGCTGCCCTACAACCCGCGCAAGGACCTGGTGGGGGTGTCGCTGCTGGGTGTTTCTCCACTGGTGGCAGCGGTGGCCCCCAATGCACCGTTCAAGACGGTGAAGGAACTCGTGGCCTATGCCAAGGCCAACCCGGGCAAGGTGAGTTTTGCCTCGTCAGGCACGGGCTCTGCCGCGCACCTGACCAGCGAGTTGCTCAAGTCACTCACCAAGACCTTCATGGTCCATATACCCTACCGCGGCGCCGCGCCGGCGCTGACGGATTTGCTCGGCGGCCAGGTGCCTTTGTTCCTCGACCCTCCGCCCAACCTGATTCAGCCCGCCAAGGCAGGCCGCATCACCCTCATCGGCGTGGCCAGCGAAAAGCGCTTGCCCATGTTGCCCGACGTGCCCACCTTCATCGAGCAGGGCGTGCCGGGCATGCTGGGCAGCACCTGGGCCAGCATGATTGCTCCCGCCGGCACGTCGCGCGACGTTGTCAAGCGCATGTCGGACGCGGTGAACGCCATCATCCAGAGTGAAGAGACCAAAGCCAAGCTCGAAACCATGGGTACCTTCGGAGAGGGCACCACACCGGAGGCGTGCGATGCCTTCTTGGCTGCTGAAACGACCAAGTGGGGCAAGGTGATCCGCGACGCGGGTGTCACGCTGGACTGAGAAGGTGTGCACCCGGCCTGGCCTGACGGCCAGGATTTACGCGTAGCGCTTGGCCCGCAGGTTCTCTTTCATCTGCTGCAGGATCGGCTGCAGCGAGCTGCCAATGCGCAGCGCCACACAGGTGGCCAGCACGTCGATGATGAGCAGGTGCATCAGCCGCGACACCATGGGGCTGTAGCGGTCGTAGCCCTCGGGGTGGTCGGCGGCCAGGTGGATCTGGCAGGTGCTGGCCAGGGGCGAGCCGCTGGCGGTGATGGCGATGGTGGTGGCGCCGTTCTTGCGGGCGATGTCGGCGGCGTCCATCAAATCGCGGGTGCGGCCCGAGTTGGAGATGATCACCGCGCAATCGCCCGGGCCCAGCAGGGTCGCGCTCATCACCTGCATGTGGCCGTCGCTGGTGGCAATGGACGTGACGCCCAGACGGAAGAACTTGTGCTGCGCGTCCTGTGCCACGATGCCCGAGTTGCCCACGCCGTAGAACTCGATGCGTTTGCCGGTTTTCCAGGTGGCTGCAATCGCCTCGGCCGCACGCTCCAGCGCCACGGTGCTGGCGGCATTGCGGTATTGCAAAAAGGCCGCCACGGCGTTGTCCACCACCTTCACCAGCACGTCGCCGGTCTTGTCGTCGGCGTCCACGCTGCGGTGGATGAAGGGCACGCCTTCGCTCACGCTGCCTGCCAGCTTGAGCTTGAAATCTGCCAGTCCGTCATACCCCATGCTGCGGCAAAAGCGCACCACCGTGGGTTTGCTCACGTGCGCGCGTTCGGCCAGTTCACGCACGGGCAGGCGTGCAAAAGTGCGTGGGTCGGTTAGCACCAGCCGGGCAACGCGCTGTTCGGCGGGGGCCAGGGAGGGCAGGGAGGCGGTGATGCGGTCGAGCATGTCTCAGTCAGGGTGTGCAGCGCGGGCTGCTCAGGTGAGGCCTTCGAACAGGTTTGGGGGAACCATTCTTAATGTAACTTGGTTCCCAAGGCGGCGGGGAGGGCGCCATCCCCGCCTTTCAACCTGCTTGCACCCAGTCTGGGAGTTTCCCCCCTGACCCTGGCCTGCCTGCAGGACTAGCATCCTTGCATCGCGTTAATCACGTTATCCAGATACTGAGGAGACTCCCATGCGCAAACCTTTGCTGACGAAACTTCTGTCCGGTGCGGCCCTGGTGGCCACCGCCTCCGGCAGCTGGGCCCAAGGCCAGGTCAACATCATCTGTTCGGTGCAGGCTGAGTGGTGCAACCTGATGTCCACGGTGTACGCCAAGACCACCGGCACCAAGGTCAATATGACGGCCAAGGGCTCAGGCGAGGCACTGGCGCAGCTCAACGCCGAGCGCGCCAACCCCAAGACCGACATCTGGTTTGGCGGCACGGGCGACCCGCACCTGCAGGCGGCCGAGCAGGGCCTCACGCTCGAATACAAATCGCCCCAGTTGCCGCAGCTGTACCCCTGGGCGCAAAAGCAGGCGGCGGATTCCAAGTACCGCACGGTGGGCGTGTACCTGGGCCCGCTGGGCTTTGGCTACAACAAGGAGCTGCTGGCCAAGCGCAAGCTCAACCCGCCACAGTCATGGGCTGACCTGCTCAAGCCCGAGTTCAAGGGCGAGGTGCAGATGGCCAACCCGGCATCGAGTGGCACGGCCTACACCATGATCGCTACGCTGGTGCAGATGATGGGCGAGGAAAAGGCGTTTGAATACCTCAAGGCCCTGCACCCCAACATCAGCACCTACACCCGCTCGGGCACGGCGCCCGTCAAGGCGGCCGCCCGGGGCGAGACCACGGTGTCGGTGAGCTTCGTGCACGACGTGACCACTGAGGCGGTCAATGGCTTCCCCGTGGGCTCGGTCACGCCTTCGGAAGGCACGGGCGCCGAGGTGGGCTCCATGAGCATCGTCAAGAACGGCCCCAACACCGAGGCCGCCAAGAAGTTCTACGAATGGGCACTCACGCCAGGCGGCCAGCAGTTTGGCCTGGCGGCCAAGCAGTTCCAGCTGCCCAGCAACACGCAGGTGCCCAAGGACCCGCGCATGACCGACCCTTCCAAGATGAAGCTCATCAACTACGACTACGCCAAATACGGCGCCAGCGCCGAGCGTCGCCGCCTGATTGCGCGCTGGGAAAAAGACGTGCAGAACGCGGCGCGCTAAGGGGTGGTGGTGTCGGCAGCAGCAGCGGCGGCGCACGCAACCCTCCGAACCACAGCACCCAGCGCCTCGGTCAACCGGCCCTTGTGGGTCTGGCTGGTCGTGGGCGTGCTGGGTTATCTCGTGTTCCCCTGGTATGCGCAGCAGGATGCCAATGGCCTGCTCGCGGTGGGCCAGGTTTTCAGCGGCGAACAGGCGGCCAACGGGCTCATGCAGGCGGCATTGTTTGGTCGGCCCTGGCTCTGGCTAGGCCTGGCCGGTCTGGCCGTGGCGGGGCTGGGCGCCTGCCTGCCTGCGGGACGCAAGCAGGGCGCCGTGCTTGCGGCGGGGGGCGCGCTGGGGCTTGTGGCCTTGTTGCTCAGTGGCTTTGCGATTGGCGCACGCGGCTGGGCCTTTGAGTGGATGAACACCAGCTTGGGCGAGCTGGGTGCGCGCCAGCCCGGCATGGGCTGGGGCGGGTTTGTGGTGTTGTCAGCGCTGCTGGTGCTGCTGTCGTTTGGCGTGGCACGGCGAGGATTTTTCAAAGGCGATCTGTTCGTAGCGGCTGCGGTGGTGGGCTGTGGCAGCCTGCTCGCGCTGTTCATCGTGTTCCCGGTGCTCAAGGCGTTGTCGGCTGCGTTTTTTCTGGAGGACGGCCCGTTCTCGCTGGCCGTGGTGTGGGAGCGCATTGCGCACGAGCGCAACTTTGGTCTCTCGTGCCTGGCGGGTGGCCAGCGCTGCGGCGTGGCCTGGAACACGCTGTTCCTGGGGCTGATGACCGCCACCAGCACCACGCTGCTGGGCACTTTCATGGCGCTGATGGCCGAGCGCGCGTCGCGCCGCTATGCGCGGCCGCTGAACATCGTGGCGCTGCTGCCCATCATCACGCCACCGTTTGTGGTGGGCCTGGGGCTCATCCTGCTGTTTGGCCGTGCCGGGGTGTTCAACCAGTTTCTGGAATACGCGTTCGGCATCACGCCCACGCGCTGGTTCTACGGCTGGCTGGGCATCTGGGTGGCGCAGACCTTTGCGTTCACGCCCATCGCCTTCATGATCATGCGCGGCGTGGTGCAGGGCGTGGCGCCCAGCCTGGAAGAGGCCGCACAAACCCTGCGCGCCAGCCCGCACCGCACTTTCATGACCGTGACCCTGCCGCTGCTCAAGCCCGGCCTGGCCAACGCGTTTTTGGTGGGCTTCATCGAAAGCATGGCGGACTTCGGCAATCCCATCGTGGTGGGCGGGCAGTTCTCGGTGCTCTCGACCGAAATCTTCTTTGCCATCGTGGGTGCGCAGTACGACCAGGGGCGTGCCGCGTCGCTGGCCTGGATCCTCACGTTCTTTGCGCTCACCGTGTTCGCCATCCAGCGCGGGCTGCTGGGCAAGCAGAACTTCACCACCGTGTCGGGCAAGGGCGACGCGGGCATTGCCATGCCGCTGCCCACCGGTGTGCGCCGCGTGGTGCATTCCATCGCGCTGCCCTGGATGGCCTTCACCCTCATCGTCTACCTGTTTGCGCTGGCGGGCGGTTTTGTGCAGACCTGGGGGCGCGACTACACCATCACGCTGGCGCACTTTCGCACGGCGTTCAGTGTGGAGTGGGGCGAATTTGGTGTGGTGTGGGCGGGCACCGCGTGGAACTCGTTTTTCACCACGCTCAAGCTCGCGGCCATCTCGGCGCCGCTCACGGCCACGCTGGGCATCGGCATTGCGTGGCTGCTGGCGCGCACCGAGTTCCGGGGGCAGGGCGCGTTCGAGTTTGCAGCGCTGCTGGCCTTCGCCATCCCGGGCACGGTGCTGGGCGTGAGCTACATCCTGGCCTTCAACGTTCCACCGTTCGAGCTGACAGGCACGGCGCTCATCATCGTGCTGTGCTTCATGTTCCGCAATCTGCCGGTGGGCGTGCGGGCGGGCACGGCGGCGTTCAAGCAGCTGGACCGGTCGCTGGATGAAGCGTCCGTCATGCTGCGCGCAGGCAGTGTGCAGACGCTGCGCCATGTGGTGCTGCCGCTGCTCAAGCCTGCGCTGGTGGCGGCGCTGGTCTACAGCTTTGTGCGCGCCATCACCACCGTGAGTGCGGTGATCTTCCTGGTCACCGCCGAGAACGAGCTGGCCACCACCTACATCATTGGCCGCGTGGGCAATGGCGACTATGGCGTGGCGCTGGCGTACTGCACGGTGCTCATCATCCTCATGTCGGCCTCCATCGGGCTCATTCAGCTGCTGGTGGGTGACCGCAAACTCGGTCGGCGCGGTGGCTTATGACCCCCCCCTGAGTCGCCTTCGGCGCCTTCCCCCCAGGGGGGCGACGCCCTCGCTACGGGGCGGCCCTTGCTCGGCGTCCCACGCCTGGACCGCGCCAGTTGCTAGGCGCAATCGTCAATTGAAAAGACAACCATGAACAACAACGACGCGGGCATCGTGTTCCGCAACATCACCAAGCGCTACGGCAGCGACAGCAGTGCGGCCCTGGCCGTCAAGGGCATCAGTTTTGAGGTGCCGCGCGGCACGCTCACCACCATCCTCGGCCCCTCGGGCTGCGGCAAGACCACCACCTTGCGCATGATCGCGGGGCTGGAGTCGCCCACCTCGGGCGAGATCTTCATTGCCGGCAAGGACGTGACCACACTCGGCCCCGCGCAGCGCAACGTGAGCATGATGTTCCAGAGCTACGCGCTGTTCCCGCACATGAACGTGGTGGAAAACGTGATGTACGGCCTGCGCATGTCGGGCCAGCCCAAGGAGCAGGCACGCACCAAGGCCGTGGAGGCGCTGCGCGGCGTGGGCCTGGTGGGCTATGACGACCGCCTGCCCAGTGAACTCTCGGGCGGCCAGCAGCAGCGCGTGGCCCTGGCCCGTGCGCTGGTGCTGGAGCCCGAGGTGCTGCTGTTCGACGAGCCCTTGTCCAACCTCGACGCCCGCCTGCGCCGTGAGATGCGCGAAGAGATCCGCGCGCTGCAGCAGCGCCTGTCGCTCACGGTGGCTTACGTCACACACGACCAGGCCGAGGCCATGGCCGTGAGCGACCAGATCATCGTGATGAACCAGGGCTTGATTGCGCAGAAGGGCTCGCCGCGCGCGCTGTACGAAACCCCGCACAGCGAGTTCGTGGCCGGTTTCATGGGCGAGGCGATGCTGTTCCCCGCCGTGGCCGACGCTGACGGCACGGTGGCACTCGGCCCGCTGGTGCTGCGCCCCCGCATGGCGGTGAAGAGCGGCCCGGTAAAGGTGGCGGTGCGGCCGGAGGCCTGGCGTATTCACCGCCAGGGCGCGGGCCTGCTGCCCGCCCGGCTGGACAAGCGGGCCTACCTGGGCGCGGTGCACGAATACACCTTTGACACCACGCTCGGCCACATCTTTGTGGTGTCGTCCGACCTGGATGATGTGCTGGCCGTGGGTGATGACGTGCAGCTGAGCCTGGGTGTCCACGGCGTATCGGTGGTTGGTAGTACCGAAGGTGCCCAACGTGATGCGGAATAATGGCGCCATGAACCAACTCGACGCCCTCAAACAGTTCACCACCGTGGTTGCCGACACCGGCGACTTTCTGCAACTGGCCCAGTTCCGTCCGCAGGACGCCACGACCAACCCTTCGCTGATACTCAAGGCGGTGCAAAAGCCAGAATACGCGCCCCTGCTCAAGGACACCGTCGCCAAGTGGCAAGGGCGCGCCATGGACGAGGTGATCGACCGCCTGCTGGTGCGTTTTGGTTGCGAAATCCTGACCCACGTGCCCGGCCGCGTCTCCACCGAAGTGGATGCGCGTCTGAGCTTTGACACCAGCGCCACCGTCACGCGCGCCGAGCGCATCATCGAGCTGTACCAGGCCGAAGGCATCCACATCGACCGCGTGCTCATCAAGATCGCGGCCACGTGGGAGGGCATCCAGGCCGCTGCCCAGCTGGAGCGCAAGGGCATCCACACCAACCTCACGCTGCTGTTCTCGTTCGCCCAGGCCGTGGCTTGCGGCCAGGCCAAGGTGCAGCTGATTTCCCCGTTTGTGGGCCGCATTTACGACTGGTACAAGAAGCAGGCGGGCGCGAGCTGGGATGAGGCCGCGCGCGCGGGCGCCAACGACCCGGGCGTTCAGTCGGTCACGCAGATCTACAACCACTACAAGCGTTTTGGCATTGCCACCGAGGTGATGGGTGCAAGCTTCCGCAACGTGGGCCAGATCACGGCGCTGGCTGGGTGCGACCTGTTGACCATTGCGCCGGAGCTGCTGGCGCAGCTGGCGGCGAGCGATGCGCCGTTGCAGCGGGCGCTGGATGCTGGCGTTGCGAAGGGGATGGATCTGCCAGCGGTGAACTATGACGAGGCGGGGTTCCGCTATGCGCTGAACGAGGACGCGATGGCGACGGAGAAGCTGGCCGAGGGGATTCGGGCGTTTGCGGTGGATGCGGTGAAGCTGGAGAAGCTGATTCTGGCGGCTTAAGGTCAGCATTTTTAGTGGTTTTGGCGGCTAGCGCTTGTGTAGAAAGCGCTAGCCGCTATTGTTTTTATAGTTCCCTAGTTTGCCCCATACCGTTCGGGCTGAGCTTTTCGAAGCCTTGGCGCGCTGGTTTGAAAAGCATGCTTGTGTTGAGGGCGGAGGCCGGGTTGTCGCCCCGGCAGGCGACTCACTTTCTTTTGCTTCGCCAAAAGAAAGTAAGCAAAGAAAAGGCGACCCCCAGTCTGCGACCCCTGCGCTTCGCTACGGGGCAAACC